>NZ_FOOK01000009.1 GCF_900113175.1 Planifilum fulgidum
GCTTCTTCTCCCACTTAAAGACAGAAGCTCTCCAACACCATCATATCCAAGATACTGAGCAGGCTCAAATCCTAATTCAAAGGTATATTCGTTTTTACAACGAGGAGCGGCTTCAACTGAAATTAAACAAGCTGACGCCTGTAGAATACAGGCGTCAGCACGCCGCATAAGCCGGGTGTTTTTACGTGTCTACATTTTTGGGGCTTGACCATTTGCCGCCGGGTCCGTCCTTTGGATCGCCTGCGGTCAACGCTTTCCGGCAGGACGGAATTTCGCGGCGCAACCGGAGGATGCAAAATCCGCATCCCTTCCCACGTCCCGCACCTGCTCCCAAAAGGCGACGACGCAGTCGAGGGGGCGGGACACCGCCTTCTCCCCGGCAAAGAAGAAGGTCTCCTCTTCTTCGTCTTCCCCTTCAAATGTCACATAATAGACCGAATAACGGACGGTTCCCCGATCGGAATCCTCAATGTCAAAATGCGCTTCGTGGCTGATCGAAAGCCGCGAAAAGGAGCGCACCGCTTCCCGGTCGGCTGCGTCTTCCATGTCCCGGAAGCGGATGGCAAACCGGTCCGCCTGCTCATCGATGACGACCTCGCGAACGCGGCCGTACAGCAGAAGCTTCCCCTCATCCGCGTCGATCGTTCCCGTCAGTGCCGACGCCCCTTTGACCGCGCGATTGAGCAGGCGCTCCAGATCGGCGGCAACCATCTCACGGACAGAAGCTTGAAAATTGACCACGTTGCCGTGGGGAAACACTCGCATGATGACCGACCCCTTCCGCCCCGATTATACCGGAGGGGGTCCGCCGATTCAAGAAAGGTTTTGCTTCCTCTGTTTCTCCAGCATGCGAAGCTCCACCCGGCGGATCTTTCCGCTGGTGGTCTTGGGCAGCTCCGTGACAAATTCGATTTCCCGCGGATATTTGTAGGGGGCGGTCACGCTTTTGACATGTTCCTGGAGCCGCTTCACCAGTTCTTCCGACGCCTCCTCGGGCCGTTTCAGCACGACGAAGGCCTTGACGATCGATCCCCGCACCGGATCGGGGCTGGCCACCACGGCGCATTCCCGCACGGACGGATGTTTCACCAATGCATCCTCCACCTCGAAGGGGCCGATGGTGTAGCCGGAGCTGATGATGATGTCGTCGGCACGACCCTCGAACCAGAAATATCCGTCCTCATCCATCCTCGCCTGATCCCCGGTGATGTACCAATCCCCCCGGAAGGCCTTGGCGGTCCGCTCGGGATCCCGGAAATACCCCTTGAACAGGGCCGGGGCATCCTTGTGGACCGCAATGTCCCCCACTTGTCCCGGCGGCAACTCTTGACCGTTTTCATCGATGATCGCCACCCGGTTGCCCGGGGTCGGTTTCCCCATCGATCCGGGCTTGATGGCCATCCCCAGAAGGTTGCCCACCAGCAGGGTGTTCTCCGTCTGCCCGTATCCATCCCTCACCTCCACGCCGAAATGCTTGCGGAAGGTGTCGATGACCTCCCGGTTGAGGGGTTCGCCGGCGCTCACCGCGCTGCGCAGGGATGAAAGATCAAACCGGTCCAGTTGGTCCACCTTGGCCATCATCCGGTACTCGGTGGGCGTGCAGCAAAGGACATTGACCCGGTAACGTTCCATCAGGGAAAGGTATTTCTCCGGATCAAACCGGCCATGGTAAACCAATCCCGTCGCCCCCGAGCCCAAAGTGGAGATGAAGGGGCTCCACACCCATTTGGCCCATCCCGGACCGGCCGTCGCCCAGACCGTGTCCGTCTCCCGGATGCCCAGCCAATTTTTGGCCGCCACCGCCTGGTGTGCAATCGCCCAGCTGTGGTGATGGATGACGCCTTTGGGACCGCCCGTCGTTCCCGAAGTGTAGGAGATGAAAGCGATATCATCGCTGCGCACGCGAGGCAAAGCAACCGAATCATCCGATACGGCGAGACTTTCCATCGGTTCCCAATTCCCTTTTTTCTCACCGCGGACAACGCGCAGCGCCAATCCGGCATATTCTTTCGCCGCTTCGTCGACCCGTCCGGTGAGCGCCCCGTCGGCAATCACTCCCTTCACTTCCGCATGCGTCATCCGGTAACGGATGTCGGAGGGCATGAGCATCTCCGAGCAGGGAAGCACGATCAGACCCGCCTTCAACGCCGCCATATAGGCGATGTAGGCCTCCGGAACGCGCGGCAAAAGGATCATGATCCGGTCGCCTTTGTTCATCCCCGACTTGAGCAGCCCCCTCGCCAGGGCATCGGAGCGCTCCTTCAATTCGGAGTAGGTCAGCGTCCGCTGTTCCCCCCCTTCATTCTCCCAGCGGATCGCCACCTTGTCCCGGTCCGCCGCATGGCGGTCGATGTCCTGGGTCATGTTGTAATATTCCGGAATTCTTATTTCCAATAGAATTCCCTCCTTTGCGAAAATGCCCTTTACATGTTTCATTCTACATCTTCACAAAAGGATCCTGTCCTTTTTGCAAACCGATTTTTTCCTTTTATACCCAACAAAAAGGAGGCGGATTTTCCCGCCTCCAAAACGGATTATTTTTGGTTACCGAACAGCGCCTCCACCCAGTTGCTGCTGAGCCAGAGCGACGAGACGCTTCGTGATTTCTCCACCCACAGATCCGTTGGCCCGGGAAGTGGTGTCCGGACCGAGGTTCACACCGAATTCCTGAGCGATTTCATACTTCAGCTGGTTCAAGGCCTGGGAAGCCCCCGGAACCAGCAGCTGGTTGTTGTTGCGCCGGCGTTCTTGCTGTTGTTGTTGGGCCATCTTTTTCACCTCCTTGGTAGATGGTACTCTTATCTTGTGAAGTTCTCAGGGTATGATACGAGTGAAATTTTGGTTACACATCGTTCTTTTCGCGTCGAAAGGCACGCTCCTTTCACAGACGCCCTCCCGCCCATTCCAGGAGGGAGCGGGCCTCCTCTTCCCTGTCCTCTTCGGTGACCACCGTCACAATCACATTCTCAGGCGATTCCATCCCATCGGCTCCGGCCATCCCGCTCGCATCGGGATGGGCCGCGGCCAACACGCCCGCATCCCGGCTGCTGATCGCCGCTCCCATCGTGATGCTTGCCAGGGAAGAGGGGGATTCGGAAATGGAATTATCCAGATCGACCACATTCTCTCCCGGAAATTGGGAAAAATGATCCATCCGGACCGTGTCGAATCCCCTCTCCTTAAGCTCCCGCACCGCCTTTTGAGCGTTTTTTTCCGTCCGGAAATAGGCGATGATGCTTTTTTCTCCCATCTTGAACACCTCCTTTGGCGCGCATCAAGCATAATATGGTGAAATCCGCTCCCTCCCTATGCGTTTTCAAGCGCATTTTCTTCGTCGGTAACCCGATGGGAATGAAACGCCTTCCGATGGATACCTTATAAAGTGAAGAAAGCCGCAGGCTGCCCCCAAAGGGAAGGGGCCGCCGGCATCCGGCCGGCGGCCCCTATCCGAGAAGAAATCCCATAAGTGCCTTCATCAAAGAATCCGTTTATGCGCAACCCTTGCCCCGGTCTTCCCTCGACCGGGGCGAGGAAGTAACCTTTTCACAACCGGTCTCACTGAAACCCGAAGGTTTTTTTCGAAATCGGCGGGGTTAGCTGGCTCCCTTCATCCTCAGCTGGCGACGAAGTTTTTTCAGCCGTTCGATCTCCTCACGCAGATCATGCTGGTACAGGAACTCGTGGCGAAGAACGGCCAATCGAAACTCCCTCTCCATACTGCGCAACTTTTCTTCGATTTCGCGCAATTCTTCCACCATGAGGAACCACCCCGTTCGCAGAAGATGAAAACCATGAGTCTCGTCCATGGTTTTCCCACTGTGTTTATACCCCCTTTCCAAACAAATAAACCTCAAAAAACGGGAAAAATCCTGATCGATTCCATTCCCTGCGACAAATTCCTTCCTTTTCAAACAATGGGGAGGCCAGCGCCTCCCCGCGGATTCGACGATGATTCGTCAATCTTCGCTTGTGTGCGTCGACAGCTGGTTTAAACGCCGCACCAGCACCGACGTCCGGTACACCTTATACATTTTGGCCGCGTCCACCGTGGTCAGCAACCTCGTTCCCGCCGTCAGCTTGTCCCCGTCCAAATAGCGGATATAGTCGTATTGCTTCAGTTTATCCAGGATTTCCTCCCACTTTTCCCGGCTTCCGATATGTTCATGGAAGTGTTCATAGACGACATTGCGGTCGGCGATCGGTTCCTCTCCCCTTTTTCTCATGTCGGGATCCAGTCGCGGGTACACCAAAAGTCCCCACAGGATCACCAGCGCCGAACGCGTCACCGGGTCCCAATTTTTATGTACGGGAGAATCCTCTTTATCCACATTAACCCTTCTTTTGGGTATTTCTGGAATCAATGAACTGATCTCTCCGACGGACAATTTGCCCATTCACAAACCCCTCCTTCTCTGTCCCACCGGTGGTCGGATCACGCGAAATGGGCTTTTCTGGGGATGATCATGCAGCAGAATCGAAGATTTTGACACAGACTAAAAGGTTGTGATGAATATAAGTTAAGGTCTATAATACCTTTATGGGCGAAATCAGGCACAATTATACTTTTGAATGGGAAAACCCCCGGAAAAAATAATGGATTGATAGCCTTTTTCTGCAATGTATTCACATTACAATGAATTTTTACAAGTATTGCCCTGGAAAATTAGATTAAATTTCTGTTATATTGAAAAAAAGTGAAGTGTATACGGGGGGAATCCGCCATGTTTGATACAAAAAAAGGGAAATATTCCGAAGAGGAAAACGAACGGATCATCACCGCATTAAACGAAGAATTGGCGAAGGGAAGGCCGGAAAGGGAAGTCATCCGTGAACTGGCAAACGAACTGAACCGGGGATATGCCGGGATCATCGCCCATGTCCGAAAATTGCGGGCAGAACGCCCCGAACGTTTCACGGCCGTTTCCGCCGGCAACACCAAACCCCGTCTGAACAGCTGGTCCGAAGAGGAAGAAGAGATTCTCGTTCAAACGGTCAACCAATTCGCCAAAGAGGGAAAACCCATCTCCGCCGCCATCGAAGCGTTGAAAGAAAAGCTTTCCCGCACCCCCGGGGCCATTTATCAGCGCATATACACACTCCGAAACAAATACCCGGACAAATTCACCCACCTGCCGAAACAGCGGCCGCGCAGGCGAAAGCAACCCAGCTGGGCCGTGCAGAAACCGGTCATCCGCAAACTGGACGCGCCGAAAGGGGAGGAGGAGCGGTGGAATCCCGCTCAGGGTCACAAGGAGGTCTCCGCAACGGCGGAAGCGGATCTGGCCGAAAAAAGTCCCGAGATCGAGATGAACGGCGAGGAAGCGATGTTGCTCAAGGCCTTTGAAGAACGATACGGCCGGCTCAACCTGCAGGCGAAGCAACAGATGCTCAGGCTGATGCGGCGCTACGGCTGCACCCGCGTCTCCATCGCCTTGTTCACCTTGACTGAAAACAAAGATTTCCCCATGATGGTCGTCGACTTTTTGGAAAAGCACTTGACGGATAAGGACAAACGGGTATGACGAAAAAGGGCACGGGCGTCAAACCCGTGCCCGGGGGCATTAAAGAAATCGATCCGCTTTATCAAGGGTGTAACGGTTAACCAGCGGTATTTTTCCGTCCCGAGACGTTCAGAGGGATTCCCGAACGGTATCCCGACGCCGGACGGGTATGCTGGCACAGATCACCGTCGTCCGGTCCCGGCCGGTCTGCGGACGGATCTCCACCTGTCCGACGACATCGTAACCGAACTCATCGCACAGCTCAATCAGGCGAGCCCGAAACTGTTTCAACTTCCTCTCGTCGATTTCCGTGCGTTGGTAGCTGAGAACCAAAGACAGCCGGTCGTCGGCGGTATCCGCCGTGGGGCGATCCCTGTCCCTGCCGAACAGATTGATCATGTCGAATTTCACCTCAGTCCTGGATCGGGCAATCAATCAGGCGATGGGAAACAACCGCTTGAGCCGGGTGATGAATCCGTTGTCCTCCAGGTCCATGAAGGGAACGGACTCCCCGTTTATCCGGCGGGAAATGTTGCTGAAGGCTCGTCCGGCCAAGGATTTTGCGTCCAGGATCACCGGTTCTCCCGTGTTGGAGGAACGAATGATCCGCTTGTCCTCCGGAACGATCCCCAACAGATTGATCGCCAGGTGATTTTGAATCCGTTCGACGCTCAACATGTCGCCGGCCTTCACCATCCCCGGCTGCACCCGGTTGACGATCAGATCGATCTCCCGGAGATCCGCCGCCTCCAGAAGTCCGATCACCCGGTCCGAATCCCGTACGGAGGGAATCTCCGGATTGACGACCAGAATCGCCCGGTCCGCCGCGGCGATCGCATTCCGAAATCCACCCTCGATTCCGGCCGGGGAATCGATCAGGATGAACTCGAATTCGTTTTTGAGCTCCTCCACCACCTGTTTCACCTGCGACGGCGTCACTTCCTCCTTGTACCGGGTCTGGGCCGCCGGAAGCAGGGCCAGATTGGGAAACTCCTTGTGACGAACCAGGGACTGGCGAAGCTTGCACACCCCTTCGATCACGTCCACCAGGTCATACACGATCCGGTTCTCCAGGCCCAGCATCAAATCCAGTTTGCGAAGGCCGATGTCGGTGTCGAGCAGACACACCTTCCGGCCCAGCTGAGCCAGTCCGATCCCCACCGATGCGACAGTCGTCGTTTTTCCCACGCCGCCTTTTCCGCTGGTCACCGTAATCGCCACGGGTTCATGACTCATTTTCGCTACTCCTTTCTCAAGCCCTCTTATCATCCATTCTCACGGGTCGACGGTCCGGTGGCGCCCAAAGCCAAAGGCCACCGATCAATCTCCTCTTCTCCAACGCTTCTTCGCCCTTCAACTGGATACTTTTCGGAGCTTTGACAACAGATTACAAGTTTCATCAATATTGTAACAAACATGGAAAGAGAAAAAAAGCAATTGGCTGGGAAAGAAGCCGAAAAAGAGGCGAAAAGGGCGCCACGATCCCGAAGCGGCATCATCGGTCAGTCCGAATCTTTCGGTTTCCCGTTCTGTTTTTCAAAATCCTCCAGTTCCTTGGAAAACAGGTGCCAGATGACCATCGCCAGGGTGGCGTCATCCAAATAGCCGAAAAGGGGGACGAGGTCCGGGATGAAATCCGCCGGCAGAAAGAGATACAAAAAGCCGAATCCCACCATGAGTTTTTTGGCGAGGCTCGTCTTGGGATGCCGAAAATAGTCAACCATCAGCTTCAATTTGCGCAACACCTGTCCAATCCCGCCCGCCCGCCGGATGTTCCGGCCCAGCTTCCCCATGAAACTCTCCCTCCCAGAAGCAACTTGCGCCGATGTCCTGTGCGGCCCGGCACAGGCGGCTCACTGCAAAAACTTTTCTCCGCAGTGGGGACAGGTATCCACCAGCTTTTTCAGCTGGTTTCCACACTCCGGACAGACGAAAATGGCCTCCCCGACCGCTGTTTGGAACTCGGCCAGGGCACGGGGGCTGTCCGGCACAACGGTCGGCCGCCGCTCTTCGTCGGCCGCCTCGATTTGCTTTTTCTCGTTCCCGCTTGCTTCGCTGCGATGGTCGCCGCCAGACCCGGTTGGCGAGACGGAGGGATCGGATGGACGTTGCTGAGAGGAGGCGTCGGATGCCTGGGGCTCCGCCGCGGTGTCGCGATCATCGGAAGAGGAGGACGCGGCATGGGGATTCGGCGCTTGACAGACGGGGCATATTTTGGCCCCCCGGTCGAAAACGGCACCGCATTCGGGGCAGTCCACCTTTCCCCGCACGGAAAGCAGTTCCTTTTCCAAAGCGGTGACTTCCGCCTGAAACTGCCGAATCAGATGGAGGATTTCCTTCATATTTTCGCTGAGGACAAGGCTTTCCCCCTCGTCCCCGTTCCACGATTCATACACAAGGATGCCCAGACGGCGATACAATCGGTTGATATCTTCTTTTTTCCCCCGGATCCGCAGGTTTAATCGGCTGATTTCGACCATTTGCTGAGATTTTTGACTGGCAGTCTCCACACCCTTCTCCACGCGGTGCTTCAGTTCCTTCCAAATGCTCACCCGGAACCCCCTCCATAACCACAAATCCCTTCAACCATAGACAATATCAGAACAAATTCCGGTTCACAAGAAGGGTGCACAAAAAGATCCCCCAAATCCGGGGGATCGGAATCTTTCTCTCCTGACCCGTCAAAAATCGTCATCCCATCCGGGACCGCCCCAGGGAACGGGCCCCAACAGGCCGGGGGGCACCTCCCATGGCTCCCCCTCCCAGGGACCCGGGGGACCCAGCCATTCCGGATCGGGTCCGCCCCACGGTGAGCCGGGGGGAAACCCGTCCATCAGCGGCACGCCTCCGCCGGCAAAGGGTGGACGCCTGCCAAACCGCGGAGGACCCCATTTCCCTTTCCCCTTTCCAAAGGGACCGAGGGGACCGGGGGCCCCTTTGAACAACCGAATGGGCATGCTGGTCACTCCTTGCGGAAAAGTGAAGTAAAGTGGAAGGATCCTGATATCCATATGCACCGGGGGACGGATGGGTATGGCCACGCGACGAGGCGGGGGAAAATCCGCATCCGTCCACCGGGGCCCCGGCGCGGCTATTTTTTCTCGTCCTCCAAAATTTCCACGTATCCGCCGGTCCCGTCGACGCGGACGTATTGGCCGTCTCTCAGCTTACGGGTCGCATCCCTCACGCTGACCACGGCAGGGATGCCGTATTCACGGGCGACGACGGAACCATGGGTCATCATCCCCCCAACTTCCGTCACGAGGGCTTTGGCCGAATGAAACAGGGGCGTCCACCCGGGATCCGTGTAGGGAGCAACCAGAATCTCCCCTTTGTTCAGCCTTCCCTCCTCCAACCGGCGAACGACTTTGACGTAACCCTCCGCGACCCCCGGAGAGGCGGGAATGCCGGTCAGAGCGCCGGGAGGCGCCTGATCGCCGCCGATATCCGCCGAAAAGGTTTCCCCCTCGCTGGTGATGACCAGAGGAGGCTCCAGCTTCCGGTAAACCGCCTCCTCAGCCCTGCGGGAGCGGATGCGCCCTTGGACTTCCTCCCTGTCCAGGCGGTTTTCCAGAAGGGAAATCAACTCCTCCAGCGTCAAATAATAGACATCCTCCGTCTGATTGAGAACTCCTTTTACAACAAGGGCTTTAGCTTCCTGCAGAAGGGTTTCCCTGTAAAGCCCCAAGTATCGGATGATGATGTATTTGGGCAGTTCCCGGATGCCCACGGTGTTTCGGTACAGGGCGATGAGCCGGGCCAACTGCTTGGCTTTCCGGGTTCCGCCCCGCGTCGCCTTCACCCGCTGAAGCAGGGACCGGATCGCCTCCTGGGCCTGCTTCTCTCCACGTTTGAATTTCTCCCGGTGCTCCCCGGGGGCATTGCTTTTCAGGTGGCTCAAAATGGAAGGGACGAGCATGGTGGGCGCTTCCCTGTAGCGGACCCGGGTGACATCAATCTCTCCCGGCGCCCGCATCCCGAATTTCTCCATGAAGGCGTCCAATTTTTCCCGAAACGCGCCGCCGCCCTCCACTTCGCCCAATCCCTCGTAAAAGGTGCGGTCCTCCGCCCGCTCCAGATAGCGGACCACTTCGGGATAAGGTCTGGCCGCGTCGGCCAAATCCCCGATCACAAGCCCCATCTCGCCGGTGATGTTGCCGGGAGGGGATTTATCCAAGGAGGGGTCCCATTCTTCTCCCAGCCATTTTTTCATTTTCCTTTTGATGATCCACCTGGCGATGAATCCGGCATAGGTTAAGGCGATCGGATCGATCATCGCATCAAAAATGTTGTGACGCCGGATCAACCGAATCCGTTCCGCGCCGCAACGCGCAAGCAGCTCCTTTTGAACCCGGTCCAATTCCTGCTCAAAGGCGGTCAAGGCTCTCTTTGCGGCACGTTCCGGCTCTTCCCAGTACCAGACTCGGATCAGCCGCAGGATCGCTTTTCGGTAGATGGACAAAATGTCTTTCAAGGTGGCAAGCGCTTCCCGCCACACGCCCCGCTTCGGCGCGAGCCGCCTGAAATCTTCGCTTTGCACCACTTTTTTCAGCGCCAGCAGATTGTCGTCCGCTATCGTGCTTTTGAGAATCCTGCGCTGGACGGGTTTCAGGAACAGAAGGCTGGAACAATCCCAAAAAGGCCTTCCCCCCGCCTCCGTCAACCGGAACATGGTAATGTCTTCGGGGGCGAGCGACCGAAAAACGGAGATTCCGAGGGGCTTCATATAATCGGTCATCATTTGGGAGTGACCGACCGAAAGATAGACCCGGTATTCGCCCTTCTTGCCGGAAGGGACGGGATAGAGGGACGTGACGGGCCGGCTTTGGAGGATGTAGAAGGCATTCCCTTCCAAACACCATTCCACATCCTGTTCGGAACCGTAATGCTTTTCGATCCGTCGTCCCAAGGCCGCCAGCTCATAAATCTTCGGGTCCGGAAGCGCCTGTTTTTGCCGAAGTTCGGAGGGCAGGTCCCGGACTTCCGTGCCTCCACCCGCAGCGGGGAATATCCCCTTCTCCTTTTTCGCAATTTGCTTCAGGACGATTTCATCGTCCCGCACCTTGTAAAGATCGGCGGTCACCCTGCCCGAAACCATCCCTTCCCCCAGTCCGAACCCGGCTTCGATGGAAACGGTGCGCCGATGTCCCGTGACGGGATCCGCCGTAAACAGAATGCCGGACACATCGGGAAAAACCATCCGCTGCACCACGACGGCCATCGATGCAGCCCTGTGATCGAACCCGTTCTTGATGCGGTACGTGACGGCCCGATCCGTAAACAGGGAGGCCCAGCATTTTTTGACCGCTTCCAGGAGCTGCTCTTCCCCCTGGACGTTCAGATAGGTTTCCTGTTGACCCGCGAAGGAAGCGGCCGGCAAATCTTCGGCGGTGGCGCTGGAACGGACCGCGAAGGAATGATCCGCGCCCAACCGGGTCCAGGCCTTAAGGATCGCCTCCCGAATCGGGGCCGGAAGCGCGGCGGACAGAATGCCTCCACGGATCTTTTGCGCCAAAGCGCGAATCTCATCCAGCTGATCCGGCTTCAACCGGTTCAGCTCGTCCAGCCATCCTTCCATTTCCTGCAATTCGTCCGTTATGCGGCGGTAAGCCGCTGTCGTGACGCAAAAACCGGGAGGCACCGGCAGACCCGCCCTGTACATTTCTCCCAAATTGGCACCCTTCCCTCCGACAAGCGGCAGGCTTTGGCGGTCGATTTCCTCAAATGGCAGAACATCCTTCATTTTTCCACGTTCCTTTCCGAAAAAATGAAGTCATGCTTGCCGAGATTGAGCTTCGCGAAGGACAAAAGCTCCGCCGACCGCCACCCTGCCGGATCGAAAAAGCCGCGGGAAGGAAGGCTTCCCGCGGCTTTTTGAACACCACGAATCAAACCGTGGCACGGCACGACGATCCCCTCCCTCTCAAAACGCTTACGAGGTTAGCTGACGGGTTCGGGTGCTGAGAGTCACCCTACCTGGACGAATCCAGGATTCACCCCGTGCGGCTTGCAGGCAAGGCCATGAAGCCGCGAGTGGTTCCCCCGCTCCCAGAGTGGGATTCAGCGATTGAAATGGAAATGATTATTCGGTTGTGGTCTCATCTTACCCCCCGTGCCCCTTGGATGTCAATCATCGGAAAAGGCTGTCGCACCCGCCTTAATGGGCCGAGCTGACCCTTTTCTGAGGGACCGTTTGCTCCCGCTTGGGGGTGGTCGGCCGGTTCAGGCCCGTCTTGATCCACCAGGCCCCCAACAAGAGGAGGCCCGCAGTCACCAGGAAGAGCCCCCGGATATCGATCCACACCGTCAAAAAGCCGCCCACGATCGGCCCCATCATGTTGCCCAGAAATATGGCGCTGGAATTGTAACCGTAGACGGTGCTTTCTTTCCCCGCCGGGGCATGATGCCTGACCAGCGCATGGAGGGACGGCAAAAGGCCTCCCATGCACAACCCCAGGAGGAAGCGAAGGACCAAGAGTTGCCAGACGTTCGTGACGAAGGCGTGGGGGATAAAGAAGAGGGCCGCGGCGATCATCGCGTAAACCATGACCCGATCCGACCCGATCCGGTCCCCCAGCCGTCCCAGGAAGGGAGAAGCCATCATGTTGGCCATGCCGGTCACCGCCGTCACCAATCCGGCGAAAAAGGCGATATATCCCCCCGGCGCCCCCAACCGCTCAACATAAAGGGGCATCTGGGGCTGCGGCCCCAGCATGGCGAACTGAAGCAGAAAACCTGCGGCAAACAGGATGAGCAGGGTGCGCTGATGCAAAATAAAGGAGCCGTCGGCGAAAAAGCCGGCGGATTGGCTCTTTTCTTCCTCCGGCAATTTCTCCTCTTTGACGAAAAACAGCACCACCAGGGATGCGATGCCCAGCAACGCCCCCGTCAGGTAAAAAATCATGCGAAAACCGATCAATTCGGCGAGGGCCCCTCCGATAAAGGGGCCCATGATCGACCCGGCGACGCCTCCCGACTGGAGCATTCCCAGGGCGTAGCCGACGCGCTCCCGCGGAGTGTTGGTGGCCACCAGGGAAATGGATGCCGGAACAAAACCGGAAATGGTTCCGTTGAGCAGGCGCAAAAGCATGAGCTGCAGCGGGGATGTGGCCAATCCGGTCAAGATCATCACCACGGACATGCCGAAGCCGGAGCGCAACACCATGATTTTTCTTCCCTTTTTATCCGCCAAGCTGCCCCATACGGGCGCCATCACAAAGGCGGACAGGAAATTGATACCAAAAATCACCCCCGCCCACATCTGGTTCTTTTCCGGGTCGGTGACGCCCATCTCCTGCAAGTAAAGCGGCAAAAAAGGGATGATCATCGTCATGGCGCCCATGACGAGGAATTGGGATCCCATCAAAATGTACAGGTTCCGACGCCACAGTTCCATAACCGCTCCCTCACTCCTCCCCCTGTCTCTCTTTTCGCGGTTATTTCGCAAAACGAAATATCAAAAGAAAAAAGTTGCCCGCTTTTAACCGGGCAACCGGGTGATGAGAATCCGGCATCTATTAAGCTCGGCGATGCAATCCCAACGGTTTGGAGGCGATTTCCATCGCCAACTCCCGCCGGAGAGAACGTTCCACCCGAGTGACAAAAGGCATCCGTTTGATCCGCTCAATCGTTTGATCCGCTTTGCTTCCGTCAATATACAGATAAACGTATTTCAGACGCTTCGAGATATAGTGAATGTTCCCCAGACGTCCCAAGGAGCGAGCTGCCTTCAGATCCTTCACCCAAACAGCCAAACCCAGCCGTTCTGTGATTTTCATTCTTCGCAGCTCCTTTAACCCATTTGCATGTCCATGCATGTCAAGGATCGGATCGCGGATTCCCTTCCCGGAGAAACGAGAAGAACAATCCATAATCTATAATATCATTCATGGATTTCCATATCAACCGCGGGGCCAAAGCTTCCGGTTCAACGGGCGGATCAAAATATGGTAAAATGTGTGCAATTCCGGTCAAGAAAGCTGCGAAGAAGGGAGTGAAGGGCGGATCAAACGCCCGCGTAGTGCTGGAGAAGATGTTGTTCTCATTGATCGAGCGGGTTCAGCGCCTGTGCCCGGAGCTCTCCATCGAACACCGCAGGTATGTCGGAATCGATTTTCTGTACATAAGACCGCCGACACCGGCGGCCAGGGCGATCTTCGAGGCGAAAGTCCGCGAACAGGCGGACAAGATGGTGCGTGGAACTTCTTTGTTTTACGAATGCCATTTCGTCCGCAAGGCAACCGACCGGTGGGTCTACCGGTTCCGGTTTCGGGTTCCCGACCGGAAGAGTTTCTGCTGTGGAAACCGGTGTCCCGACTGCATCCTGCTCCGGCCGAAGGGGTGATCTTCAGCCCGGGCAGTTCCGCCCTTTGATCGGACGCGGATCGTTGACCGGGACCCGGACCGATTCGGAGACCGCGCGTGCGATGGTTCGGCTCACCTCGGCAAGCAGCCGGTCCAGCTTCTCCTCCGCCTCCAGGAATTCCGCAACCAGCGGGTGACGGGCCATTTTTTCCTGGAAGGATTCGGCATCCTCCTTGGCCGCATGGTAATCCGGGTGAAAATGGCCGAACCGCTGGGCCTCTTCAAACTTTTCCTTTTTCCGCCGAAATTCCCCGATGAGCCGCTGGACTTCCGGATCCGAGTCCAGTCGCTCCTTCAACCGGAGATACCGCTTCACTTCCTCCGAATCGTTGATTCGGTCAGCCAGCTGGTAGGCCTCCATCAAGATTTCGGCCATGTCGAGCGATTTCGTCTGTTCCCCCATGATGCCGACCTCCTAACCGCATTGTATCACAAAATGAAAGGACCCGGCCGCCCGCGCAAAACGAAGGAGGTCGGCCGCAGGAAGGGGAGCGTTCCCGGCAGGGCTATTCAGGCAACCGGATCTGCAATCCCCGGATCCGGTCCAGTTCGATTCGGACCCTGCGTCCGCCGTTTTCCCCCTCCATCGTCCAGGCGCCTGCCCGGTTTTCCAGCTGCCGCGGCGTGAGCCGACGGACGGTTCCGTTCTTCTCCTGCACCCGGAGTTCCAGGCGCAACTGAATCGCCTTGCGCACCATATCCTGCACCGTGGCCGGATGGTAGGACCGGATTCCCGACGTCCACATCCGGGGAAGGTTGCGCGCCCCGGGCACGGCTTCGGTCAGGTCCGGATAACGGTTTTCCACCACGAAATCCTCCGGAACCGCATCCCCCTCGCCTTCCTCCGCGGGATCGGCCCCGGTCGCCTGCGGCGTCACTTCCTCACTTCGCGGCGGATACCCCATCTTTTTCAGCCGATCGCGGAGTTCTTTCTCCCGGCTCTGATCGGCGATCAGCACCCGGGAACCGACCCGTTCCACGATCAAATCCCGGAGCTCGGGGATGCGCTCCAATTCATCGATCAGCTCCCCGTCTTCCGCTTCCACCAGGAGCGCTTGGCGAAGGGCGATCCGCCCGACCCGCCGGCACCACTGACGGATTCCGGCCGCCACGTTGGCGGGAACCCTACCCCCGGCGATCTGTTCCAGGAGGGCGAGCATCTCCTCCTCCTTCATCCCCCTTTCTCTGGCCCGAGCCACGGAATCCGCGTGAATCCGGTACACCAAAAGGTGATCCCCTCCGGCGTAGTCGGCGAAACAGGCCAGCTGCCACCGGCGGTCCAGCGGGAAAAAGGGAGGGATCAGCACCTCGAAATCGGGCTGGACCATCCCGGTCTCCTCCTCCGCCGCGCGGCAGACCGCCGGCGCAAAGGGGGTCCATCGCCAGAGAATTCCCCGGGAGGAAGAGGCCAGTTCGATCCAACCCAACCGGCACAGCGGTTTCAGCCAGTGCCTCACCACCGCCTCCCTCTGGATCCGCCCCCCGCCCCGTCCGGCCAGCGACGCCCATTCCTCCAACAGGGTGGAAACCGCGACCCATTCTTCGCTGCGATGCGCTTCCATCAGGCGCGCCATCGCATCCCAATCCGGACGGCTTTCCAGCAGGCGAAACCGGGTCAGATCGTACAACCGCCGGAATCTCTCTTTCCAGGAACGGGACAGCCAGGAATCGAGGCGAGCGGAATCCACCTCCAGGACTCCCCCCCGTTCCCGAACCAACCCTTCCAGGCGGGCGAGGTCCCGCACCAGCCGCACCGAAGCCGGCTCCTGCCGTCCCGCCCAGGGGGTGTCTTCAAAATCCCCTTCCCACTCTTCCAATTCGACCTCCAACTTTTTCCGCCAGCGGCGGTGTATCTCTCCTTCCCGGGTCAGGGGAATCGGCTGACGATCGCACAACACCAAAAAATGAAAAAGAGCGTGCCACACCCCGCGACCGCCCGTCTCCCGGCAGCGGATGCGACCCGTCGCCGGCGGGAGCAAAGGGGGGCCCTTTCTGCTTACATCCAGCCAGGCGGTGCGCACCTCGGGCGGACACCAGTACACCGTCTCCCCCCACTTCCGGCGAAGACCGTAGAGAAAGCCCCATTGGCGGAGGCGGATCAGCGCCATCCGGAACCGGGCCGGGGGAAGGGAAAGGGCGTTTTCCCGTTCCCGCAGCCCGCTTTCCGCACACACCCCTTCTCCCACGTGGAACAGGAAGAAACGCATCCCTTCCCTCTCCGCCGAATCCATCCGCTCAAGGAAATAGCGAAGGTGAACGGGGTCGGTCAAACGCCTGGCAAGCGTTTCCGGTTCCGCCTCCTTGAGCCCGTGATGGGCGGCGATGCGGCGGCGAACCTCCGGGGATAGGGATGTCAGGCAGCTAATCAGCCCAGGATACATGATTTCCCTCCCATCCTCCCACCTCCCTGACTTCGTAATGGTAGCCCTGCTCCACGAGAAACAGCTGGCGATGCAGGGCGTATTCCTGATCCAGGGAGTCCCGGGTGACGAGATTGTAAAAATAGGCGCGGTTCTCCCCCGCCTTGGGGCGCAGGATCCGTCCGAGCCGCTGCGCCTCCTCCTGCCGCGACCCGAAGGTGCCCGACACCTGGATGGCCACATTGGCGTCCGGCAGGTCGACGGCAAAGTTGGCCACCTTGGAGACCACCAGCACCGGAATCTCCCCCCGCCGAAACCGGTCAAAGAGCAGATCCCGGCTCGCCTGCCTCATCTGTCCGGTGATCAGGGGGGCCGAAAGGCGCGCGGCGATTTCCCGCAGTTGGGAAAGATACTGGCCGATGACCAGCACCCGGTCCCGGCGATGCCTGTCCAGAAGCTCCTCCAGAACCGGGATTTTCCCGGGGTTTTCCGCCGCGATCCGGTATTTCCGGCGCTTGGCGGCATGCATGTAGCGCCGGCGCAGCTCGGAGGTCATGGGCACCCGGATCTCGATGCATTCGGCCCTTGCGATCCACCCCTGATCCTCCAGTTCCTTCCACGGAACCTCGTACCTTTTGGGGCCGATCAAGGAGAATACATCCCCTTCCCTCCCGTCCTCCCGAATCAGGGTGGCCGTAAGTCCCAGCCGGCGCTTGGCCTGTAGATCGGCGGTGGCCCGGAAGATCGGCGCCGGCAACAGATGCACTTCGTCATAAATGATCAATCCCCAGTTTCGCTGCTGAAACAATTGCATGTGCTCAAAGGCGCCGTCCTTTTTTCCGCGATGGGTCAGGATCTGATATGTGGCCACCGTCACGGGGCGCACTTCCTTTCGGTCCCCGGTATACTCCCCGACCCACTCCGGGGGAAGATCGGTCTTGTCCAGGATCTCTCCGATCCATTGGCGGACCGAGGTGGCGTTGGTCGTCAAAATCAGCGTCGCCTGTCCCACCCGTTCCATCACGGCGAGGCCGACCACCGTCTTGCCCGCCCCGCAGGGAAGAACAAAAACACCGCTGCCTCCGGAGGCGGCGCCCCCCTGATGAAACGCCTCCACCGCCCGAACCTGATAATCCCGGAGGCGAAACGGGCGGCCCGACCGGCACACCCGGCGGAGACGGACGGGAAGCGGTTCTCCTTCGCTGTACCCCGCCACATCCTCCACAGGATATCCCAGACGCAGCAGCTCCCGTTTCAACTGGCCCCGCCGCTCCGGCGGCACCAAAAGTCCCTCCCCCTCCCGTCCTTCCCGCAAAAATTTCAGGGAAGACAGGCTGAGCACCTCGTCCCTCGCTTCCGAATCCCTGAAGGTGAGGACCAACTTCCCTTCCCGGTTTTCCAGCCGGACCCGCCCGTACCGGGAAACCGTGTCCGCAATCTCCCGCTCCACCGCCGGGGGAAGCGGAAATTTCCCGTACCGGGTGAGCAGCTCCAGCATCTCCGCCGCCTTCATCCCCTTTGCCGCCGCATTCCAAAGGGAAAGGGGAGTAATGCGGTAAACATGGACGTATTCCGGACTTTTCACCAGCTCGGCAAAGGCGGACAGGCGATCGCGGATCTCCGCAAACCGGGGGTGGTTCACCTCGAGGAGAACCGTCCGGTCGCTCTGCACCACCAGGGGATTTTCCGGTCGATAGGACATGGGGGCACCCCTCCCCGTTTTTCTTTAGTTTGAACCACCCGAAGGGAAAACATGACCGGTCATGCCACCTTGTGGTAAAATAACCGAGACAGCGGATTTCAAAATTTTTGGCAACAATCCGTCCAATCCCTCGTCAGTAAAGTGATGAGCTTCCGCGAAGCTGCAACCGACCTGCACAGGAGGGAAAGCGATGGCTATAAGGCAGGTGATGCTCATGGGTTGTTTCGCCCTGATTCTCGCCTTCACCGGCTGCGGTTCGGAACCCGACGGGAATCACAATCCCCCCGGCAGCGAAGCTTCCGCAAAGACGGATTCCCCGAAGACGCGGGTGGATTTTCAAGTGGAGCCGGTCGATCAACTGCCCGAGGATGTCAGGAAACACTTCGACCGACTGACGGCCTCTCCCCAGGGAGGTCATGCCGCCATCCCCCACGGCTCGCGGATCTTTTTGATCATCTCCGCCGGACAGCGCCCCACGGGGGGATACCAGGTCAAGATCACCGAGATCCTCAAGAAAGGGGAAACCGTTCACATCTACGCGGAGGAAACGGCTCCTGCCAAAGATTCGATGGTGACCCAGGCCATCACGCACCCGGCGGCCGTCGTCTCCATCCCGCAGAAAGATGAGGCAAATTACGAATTTCACCTGAAAAAGGCCACCCCCCCTTCCAAGGATCCATAAGCACGGCGCCGCTTTTCATCTCTTGGGCAATGGCAAAAACGGACGCCCCGGTCCATCCGGGGCGTCTTTTCCTGGCGCCTCTCTCCGCTTCGTGCGGGTCAACGCCGCTCCGGCTCGCGCCGATTCGGCTCCGATTCCGGTTCCGGATCCCGGGGCGAGGCGATCTCCGTCTCTCCCGGCGAAGCGATTTCCGGTTCCCGGGGGGTGTGGATTTCGGGATCTTCCGGCGAACCAACATCGGGGATGCGCAGTTCAGGCAATGGACGACCTCCTTTCTTTTCCCCTATTATGCCCGGCGAAAATCCGGTCATGAATCGGGCTCCCGCCGGATCCAGGGAACTTCCGGGGAAGAAGGGGATGTCCACTGCCTTTTCCATTTTTTCCGCCGTCCTTTGACGAAACGGATCCCCGGCGACCAAGGGGGCATGCCCGCCGTCGAGGCCGGATGCGCCGGCGTGACCACCCAGGGCACGGGCGGCATGCAGGCGGAAAACGCCGGACAATAGGGCCATCCCCCGGGACATCCGCAGGGAGGCACCGCCGGAATCGCCCACGGCGCCGGGACCGTCCACGGCCCCAACGGAGAGGGGGCCGCGGAAGCCCGGGGAACCATGCCCCCCGGGGCAAATCCCCTTCCGACTGAATCCGTCATTTCCATCTCCCCGCTTGATGATGATTGCCTGCCGGCAGCTCCTTTCCCCTATCAGGACTATGTCGGAAAATCCCCGTCCATGCCGGGATGTGCATCCGGCCCTTGATCTGGCCTTTGCAGCGCGGTGCAGCCGTGCCGTCCTTTTTCTTTCCCGCAAAAAAGGGACGCCAGGCGATATCGCGCAGCCGGGGACGATTCCTTTCTGCGATCGGCCGACGCAAGAGAACACGGTTTTCCGCTTCCTGCCTTTATCTCCCTCGAAAAAAGGGGAGACTGCGATATGAACGAGGAGGCGGCGACCCACCTGTGCGGCGGAAAAACCCGTGAAAGTTCTGGATGAGAACAGGGGCCATCTGTTATGATGGGGAGGGTTTGAAGGTTGAAGGAAAGGAGGGTGAAAGGCGTGGAAACATCGGAACATCAAACGGTGGCACTGCCGATGGACGCCATCAAACTGGCCATTCAAAAGGGAAACAAGGCGGCGATGCGCCAGCTCCTCGAGGAGTTGCAACCCTACGATCTGGGGCAAATCTTTTTCCGGCTGAACGGCGTGTATCGGCGCCAATTGCTGGATTTTCTCTCTCCCGAAAAAATCGCCGAACTGGTTGAAGAAGTGGAAAAGACCGAGCAACTGGAAATCCTGTCCGCGCTGCCGCCGGAAAAGCTGTCCCGGGTGCTGAACCGGGTTCCCTCCGACGAAATGGCGGACCTGTTGGAGGGGCTGGAGGAGCAGAAGGTGCAGACCCTGCTGAAAAAGATGGAACAGGCCGAGGCGGACAAGGTGCGTGCCCTCCTCGACTATCCCGGGGACACCGCCGGGGGGAAGATGACGACGGAGTACATCAGCGTCTACGACCATTACACGGTGGAAGAAGCGATCCAGTATCTCCGTCAAGAGGCCCCGACGGCGGAAACGGTGTACTACATTTATGTGATCGACGGGGACGACCGCCTGGTGGGCGTCGTCTCCCTGAGGGAACTTTTGATTGCCCAACCGGATGTTCCCGTACGGGAAATCATGTATGAGCGGGTGATTTCCGTACCGGCCGACATGGACCAGGAAGAGGTGGCGGCCATTCTGGGACGGTACGATTTTCTGGCCATCCCCGTGGTGGACGATGAAAACCGGCTCCTGGGCATCATCACGGTGGACGACATCCTGGATGTCTTGATCGAAGAGGCCCAGGAGGACATCGCCAAACTGTCGGCGGTGAGCCGGGCGGAAAAAGAGGTGCTGGCCTCCCCCCTGGCTTCCGCCCGGAGGCGGATTCCCTGGCTGATGCTTCTGCTGTTCATCGGCGTGTTGACCTCCAAGCTGGTGGGCTTTTTTGAAGACACGATCTCCCGGTTGACCGCCCTGGCCTTTTTCATGCCGATGGTTGCCGGGATGACCGGCAATACCGGAACCCAATCCCTCGCCCTGGTGATTCGCGGGATCGCTTCGGGGGAACTGACGCGGGACAAGTACGGCCGATTCATCCTGCAGCAGGCGTCCGTCGGTCTGATCATCGGGACGGTTTGCAGCCTGCTGATCGTCGGCGTGCTCTACGGCATGGAAAACGATCTGCGGCTGGGCATCGTGGTGGGCTTTTCCCTCCTGCTCACCCTGCTCATCGGCACGATCGCCGGCACGGTGATTCCGCTTCTCCTGCATTTTTTGAAGGTGGATCCCGCCGTCGCCTCCGGACCGCTGATCACCACCCTGAGCGACGTCTTTTCCCTGGTGGTCTATTTCGGCATCGCCACTCTCTGCCTCAATTTCCTCCTGTAACCCGGAATTTTTATCGGATCGCCGAACGGGGGAAACTCATAACGAGCTCCGTCACCCTTCGGTCGAAGCGGGCAAGCGGCGCTTGAACGCTTCGAGCGAAGGGACGCCCTATGCAGGAGGTACCTCCATTGCAAGCCTTTGTCGCCACCGTCTTCAATCTGCTGCTGGTCCTGATACTGGTTCTTCTGAACGGTTTTTTTGTCGCCGCCGAATTTGCCATCGTCAAGGTCCGCTCCACCCGGATCGCCGTGCTGAGGGAAAAGGGGCACCGAAGGGCCCGCATCGCGGAAAGGGTGCTGGCCAATCTGGACGCCTACCTCTCGGCCACCCAGTTGGGCATCACCCTGGCCTCCCTGGGTTTGGGGTGGATCGGGGAGCCGGCCGTCGCCCGGCTGATCGAACCGGCCCTGGCGCCCCTGGGCATCCCCGAATGGGCGGTCCACACCGCCAGCTTTGTCATCGCCTTTTCCTTCATCACCTTTTTGCACATCGTCCTCGGGGAGATGGCCCCCAAATCCCTGGCCATCCGCCGGGCGGAGCAGACGACGCTGTGGACGGCCGCGCCCCTCCACTGGTTTTACAAACTGTTTTACCCTTTCATATACCTGCTTAACGGAGCGGCCAACCTCATCCTGCGCTGGCTGGGGGTGGAAATGGTCCCGGAACATCAGCAGGTGCACAACGAGGAAGAGATCCGCATGTTGGTCGCCCAAAGTCACAAAAGCGGCATCATCGACCAAACGGAATTGGCCCTGTTCGACAAAATCTTCGAGTTTGCCGACCGGGTCGCCCGCGAGGTGATGATCCCCCGGGTGGACATGGTCTGCCTGTATGCCCACAACCGCTTTGAACAAAATCTGAACATCATCAAGGAGAGCCAGTACACCCGCTATCCCCTGTGCGGAAAGGACAAGGACGACATCCGGGGGATCGTCCATGTCCGCGAGGTGTTCGAACATCTCTTGGAGGGGGAGAGTCCCGACTTGATCCGCTTGGCGCGCCCCGCCATCCTGATCCCGGAAACGATGGAGATCAAGGACGCCCTGCGCATTCTGCAAAAAAACCGGGCCGGAATGGCGATCGTGGTCGATGAATACGGGGGAACCGCCGGCCTGCTCACCACGGAGGACATTGTCGAGGAGATTGTGGGGGAAATCCAGGACGAATTTGACGATGAGCGCCCCTTTTTCCAGAGCGTCGAAGGCGGCACATCCATCGACGCCCGCCTGTTGATCGAGGAAGTGAACGATTATTTCGGAACGGACATCGAGGATCCCGACAACGACACCATCGGCGGGTGGGTGTTTTCCCGGCTGAAGGAGGTGCCCCGAATCGGCGACGAAGTGAGGCACAACGGCTGGATATTCACCGTTCAGGAGATCGATCAGCGCAGCGTCACCCGGCTCCTGGTGAAACCGGAAAAAAAAGCGGCCGAGGGCAACCTCGACCGAACAAACTAGGACTCGTCCTTTGTGCTTTTATCGCGCCCCTTCCACCGCCCGGCCCTGACCGCCGCGGATTTGAGAAGAAATTCGATCTGCGCATTGACGCTTCGCAGTTCATCCGCCGCCCACTTCTCCAGCACGGCGTAAAGTTCGGGATCGAGGCGCAGCAAAAATCGCTTTTTTCCGCTCATGAGTACAGCGTGCCGGTATTAATCACCGGCTGGACATCTCCTTCCGCCACCAGCGCGACAAGGAGGTTGTTCACCATCGCCGCTTTCCGCTCTTCATCCAGCTGCAGGAGGTTTTCCCCCTCGATCCGAGCAAGGGCCGATTCCACCATGCCCACGGCCCCCTCCACAATTTTCCTCCGGGCGGCGATGATCGCCTCCGCCTGCTGGCGGCGAAGCATCGCCTGGGCGATTTCCGGAGCGTATGCGAGATGGCTGATGCGCGCCTCGATCACTTCCACACCGGCCACTTCGAGACGCTCCTCGACTTCCCGCTTCAGGGTTTCGGCCACTTCATCGATGCCCCGGAGAGAAGGCACATCGTCCGCATGGCTGTCGTAGGGATAACGGCTGGCCAGGGAACGGATGGCGGTTTCGCTCTGGATGGCCACAAATTCCTCGTAGTTGTCGACATCAAACAGGGCTTTGGCCGAATCCACCACTTTCCACACCACCACCGCCCCGATGATGATGGGGTTGCCGGCGGCATCGTTCACCTTCAACTTCTCGCTGTTGAAGTTGCGCACCCGGAGGGAAACCCGTTTCTTGAGCGTCAAGGGATTGACCCAGAAAAACCCCGACTCGCGGACACTTCCCGCATATTTTCCGAAAAAGATCAGGGCCCGCGCCTCATTGGGCTGCACCATGACGAAACCGGGGCCGATCAGCCCGGTGACGACAAAAAATACAACTCCGAGAAAGTACAACTCCGACAGGAGAAACAAAAAGCCCAACAAGAAGGTTGCCGCTGCGACCCCCAGCATCCCGAAACCGTTCATTTTCCACGCTTGTCTTTCCTGAATGGCCTGCTGCATGACGTCCCCTCCTTTTTATCATTATGATATCACAATTATATTGAATTGAAAACACGTTCCCATTTCGGACAAGACCTTCCGTCGGGGAAGAAGTACAATGGAATAAAATAATACCCTGGCGAAGGAGATGATGATCCTGACGTCCTTCATCCTGTCCTTCGATCTGGATCACACCCTGATGATCAACCCCTTTCGGCGCTGGGTGTTTCCGGAAATCGAAACCTGGTTCCATTCCCGAGCCCCCAGGGAACAATTCCCCTTTTACGACGTGCTGGGCCGGGAGCACAGCCGGCGACTCCGGGAGGGACGATTGCGGGACGCCTACGATTGGGACGACATCGTGAGAACGGTCGCCCGGGAGGCGATCGGAGCGGATCCTCCCTTCACGGTGGAGGAATTGGTGAAAAAACACGCGGTTCCCGGCAAAGTGTGGCGCTTTCCCGACGTTCTTCCGGCGCTGAAGGCCCTCCGGAAGGCCAATGTCCCCATGGTCGTCGCCTCCAACGGCTTCGAATGTTACCAGCGCCCCGTCACCGATTGCCTTCAGCTTACGCCCTTCTTTTCCGCCTTTCACACCCCGGACCGCCTGCAGACCGCCAAGCCCAACCCCGAATTTTTCCGCTTCGCGGAGCCCGGCCGCATCATCCACGTGGGTGACCGGATCGATCAGGATGTCGTCGGGGCCAACCGGGCCGGCGCCGTCTCCGTCTGGATCAGCCGGGATCTGCCGCCCGAAATGCGCCGGATGCCCCTTCCCCGGCGGAAAAGTCACCCCGATTTTCCCCGCTGGCTCTCCATGCGGCTCAAGTGGGAAGGTCATTCGGGACGCGTCACCGAAGAACACCTGCCCGATTACGCACTGGCGTCCCTGGAAGAACTTCTCCAGGTGTGGGAAAGCGCAAAATAAACGCCCGGGGATCATCGCCCCCGGGCCTCGATCATCCCGCCGGCTTTCGCCGCCTACAACAGCAGGAAGCTGAGCCCGATCACAAGACCGGAATAGAGGAGAACCACCACACAGTAACCCATGATGTCCCGGGCCTTCAGCCGGGCGATGGCCAAGAGGGGAAGCGCCCAGAAGGGCTGAATCATGTTGGTCCAGGCATCACCCCAGGCCACCGCCATCGCCGTCTTCGCCGGGTCGACCCCCAGGGCCTCCCCCGCGGCCAACATGATCGGCCCCTGAACCGCCCACTGGCCGCCGCCTGAAGGGACGAACAGATTGACCAGCCCGGCGCTCAAAAAGGTGAACAGGGGAAAGGTGGTTTCATTGGAGATGCTCACGAACAGCTCCGAAATCTTCTCCCCCAGACCGGACGAAGCCATCATGCCCATGATCCCCGCATAGAAGGGAAACTGGAGGACGATGCCCCCCGCTTTCCTGACCGCCTCCGAAATGGCCGCCAGATACCGCCGGGGGGTGCGGTGCAGCGCGATTCCGGCCATCAGGAAAATGAAATTGATGATGTTGAGATCCAGCTGAAAGCCCTTTTCGACGAAAAACCACAGGATAAAGATCAGGCCCATCGCCGCCGTCACCAGAGAGATGGCCGCGCTGGTCTCCAGCCGCTCCGCCGGCGTCTCCGCCGAATCATCCGCCCCGGAAAGCCCGGAGGCATCTTCCTGCAACAGTTCGGGGCGGACCGTCACCCGCTCCGGACGGGGCGGCTGCATCCATCGGATCAAAAAGGGCAGGGTCACCGCCAGCACGATCACCGGAACCAGGTTGAAGGCGGCAAACAGGGTGTCCGAGGTGGGCACCATCACGCCGAACTGATCATCCGTCGCCAACTTGAGGGGAACGGAACCGGACAACCCCCCGTGCCAGACGAGAAATCCCGAGTAAGCCCCGGCCACCAGGAGCCGGTAATCCACATCGGGGACCCTTTTGGACACTTCCCGGGCGAACAGGGCGCCGACCACCAGTCCAAACCCCCAACTGATCCAGCTGGCGACGGTGGCCACGAAGGTGGTGAGCATCAGCGCCTTGCCGGGATCCCGGGTCAGCCCGGCCACCGCCTTCAATGCCCTCTCCACCGACGGGGCCCGGGCCAACGCGTGCCCCAGAACGAGAATCAGCACCATCTGCATCGTAAAATCCAGCAGTCCCCAAAAGCCGTTTCCCCAATGGCGAATCATCTCCAGCGGCCCCGAAGGCGTCCAGATGAGGCCCATGATGAAGACGACAAAGGTGAGCAGCACGGCAAACAAAAACGGATCGGGAAGATAGCGTTCCACCAGACGGACGCACAAGCGGGTGAATCGTCTCAGCAACACAAGACCCCCTTTAAGAATCAATCACCGATAAAATAAATCTATTTGAAATAATCAGGATAATGCCGCCAAAAGAAAGGTCCAAACCGATTCCGCTTGGACCTCATCGGAGAGAAACCCATGAAAGCCCTTTCATTCCATCAGTTCAAAAAGCCTCAGGATGTTTTCAGAGACTTTTGCTTCTCACCCGTTTCCAATCCCCGGGCGGAGGTGATGAGGAGGCTGCAGCCCTCTTCCGTCTCCGCCGGATGGCTCACCCCCGGCGGCAAATAGTAATAATCCCCCTGCCGGAGTTCCTCCGTTCCCAATCTCACGGACCCTTCCAGGACGAAGATCTCTTCCCCGCCGACATGATCATGCCCCGGAAAGCGGCCTCCGGCATCCATCTCCAGGAGGATGCTGTATTCCTCCCCGTATCTCCGCAAATAGCTGAACCGGACGCCGTCGCCCATGGGAATCCAGTTACCGTCGCCCTTGCGAATCACATAGGGCCCTTCCATCGATAAAAACCCCCTCACTCATTTGGATTCATTGTACTCCATCCGTCGAGAGGGTTCAACAGGCCCCGCCGCGGAAATCGAACAAAAATTCCGGTTGGACAACAGGCGGAGAAACGTCTCTTCGCACTCGCTGCGCAACCATTCGTTGACATACCGCTGGCTGTGCAGAAATCCGCGGAAACGGGCCTTCACCTCGCGGGCATCGGACAGCTGCTTCACTTCGATGATCTCTCCCCCGATCCGGCGCAACTTTCTTCGGGCGTCCAGGGCTTCCCGGGCGACGCGCTTCCGGGCTTCCTCCAGCATTTTTCCGATGGGCCGGCCCATCTTTACGGGCGCGTTCGCGAGGGTCCGGCAATCCCGCTCCAAGACCCGTTCCAGCACATCCAGCAGAACAACCCGTTTCACCAGGTCGGCAAAAAGCCGATATTCTTCCGGAGCGATCAACATCCCCCACCACACCCCAGTGAAAGGCGCTTTACCTCCATTATATGCAAACATATGTTCCTGTTTCGTTGGTATTTTCTTCTGCTGTTTTTATATATAATAAACTATATTGTTTATTATATATGTAAATAGGGTACAGAAAAGAGGAACCACACTTCGGACAAGGAGGCCAAGGGATGCGCAGTCCTTACGAGATGGAAAGGATGGCCGAAGAAAGGATGAAAGAAATGGAGAAAGAGATCCTCAGAAGAACGCGGCGGGCAAATTCCCCCCTTTTCGGAGGAAAAGCGCTCGCGCTGCTTCTCGGCGCATCCGGCGCAGAAAATGAAAAAGAGAGAGGCGGCGTCCGCCTCTCTTTCTCACATGACGGGACGGCTCGGTTCGGAAATGCTGCTCAGCGCCTGTCCCGCTTCATCGGAGAAGGGTTGACGGACAGCCAGATCGCCGATGGAAACGACTCCCACCAGTCGCCCGTTTTCCACCACGGGGAGCCGGCGGATCTGGTGCTGGGCCATCAGCCGGGCCGCTTCATCGACGGACATGTCCGGCGAGCCGGTCACCGGGGCGCCGGTCATCACATCGCCCACCCGCTGGGAATTGGGCTTCTTATCAGCAATGCCCCGGATCACCAGATCCCGGTCGGTGATGACTCCCTGCAGCTGTCCGTTTTCGACCACGGGAATCATGCCGACATTGTGCTGTTTCATCAGGCTGGCCGCCTGATACACATTGTCCTGGGGCGACACCGTGGCAACCTGGGTGGTCATGATGTCTCTCAGCTGAGCCATTGTCGGGTTCCCTCCTTTTCTGGGGTTAGGTTGCTCCGTCCCGGAAAATTGCATTCCTTCCGGCCGCGGACAGTATTTGTCAAAAGTCCCGGCGCCTGTCCACATACAGGGTGCCGTCGCTTTCCAGGGAAACGTAAAACACGTCCCGCAGCGACGTCACTTGCCGCTTTTTCAGCTCCTCCATCAACCACCGGCCGGTTTTCCCCATTTTCCGCAGATTTTCGTAGATGATCTGCCCGTCGACCACCAATTCCATCGGCACTTGGGGATGATTTTTTGGAGGCTGCGAGAGGCTTTTCGGCGTCAACTGCTGATGCTCCGGCTTTCGCATCACCGAAAGGCTTCCGTCGTTTTCGAGGATGGCGAACTGAACCTGGGAGACGTCAAATACGTCCTTCTCCCGGAGGAGCTGCAGGATTTGGTCGACGTTAAATCGGCTTTTGCGCAGGTTGTTCTCCAGAATCTTCCCGTCCCGGATGACGATGACCGGGTCCCCTTCCAACAGCTTTTTTGCCCAGCGGCTTTTCAGGGTGAGGAAGGACATCAAAAAGGTGAGTCCGCCGAACAGAACCAACCCGAAGAAATGAAGGCCGGTTTCGGAATCGATGTCGGTGGCCAGAGCGGCGGCGATGGATCCGAAGGTGATGCCGTTGATGTATTCAAAGTAAGTCAGTTCCGAGATCTGCTGTTTTCCCAAAATGATGGTCAGCACCAGAATGGTTCCGAAGGCAAGCAGCGTTTGAAACAGAACATGAAGGTAAGCCAACGGCTCTCCCCACCTTCCTTGATTCCTGTTGTCTAGCCTCCCCAGATAAAAGCGGGATATGAATGCGCGTCGTCGGAGCGGGGAAAGCCGGTCCCATCCTTCAGAATCACTCGCGCTCCCTTTCCCTTTGTTCCTTTTCTTCCTGCCACCACAGGGCTTCCTCCGGATTCTGCAAAACCTCCTTGATCTCGCGCTTTTTTTCGACGGCCGGAGGCGATCCCCGCAGCGACTTGCCGGAGGGATCCTTGACAAACTTGGTTACGACCATGAGACCGATCACCGACACGGCGACGAGGTAATAGGCGGGGATCAGGCGGTCTCCCGTCCAGTTGATCAGCCAGGAAACCACGAGGGGCGTGGTGCCGCCGAACACCGAGGCGGAGATGTTGTAGGTGATGGCCAAGGCGCCGTACCTCACCTCGGTGTAGAAGAGGGAGGGAAGCAGGGAGGGCATCGTCCCCTGAAAGCTGGCGGAAAAGACCCCCAGCAGCACCAGCCCCAGAAGCACCCACCACGCCTTTCCGCTTCCGATCAGCAGGAAAGAGGGGATGGACAACAGCACCAGCCCGGCCAATCCGCCCTGAACCACCCGTTTGGAACCGACGCGATCGCTGAAATAGCCCATCAACAGCACAATCGGAATCATGATCGCCATCACGACGACGATCAGCAGAAGGCCCCTCGTTTCCCCGTAGCCGAGGACGGCGGACAGGTGCGAGGGCATGTAGGACAAAACCGTGTAATTGACGACGTTATAAAAAAAAACCATGACCATCCCGATCAACAGGGTTCTCCAATAGGAGGCCAGAATGTCCCGGACCGACAGATAGGATTCCCGATCCCGCGCCTCCTCCATCGCTTCGAAGGCGGGAGTCTCTTCGAGGCGCTCCCGCAGATAATAGCCGATCAGCCCCATCGGGCCGGCGACCAGAAAGGGGATGCGCCATCCCCATCGGACCATGGTGTCGGAGCCCAGGGCCAAGGTGAGCAGCGTGACAAAGCCGGCTCCGGCGATATATCCGATCAGTGTCCCCACTTCCAGCCCGCTGGACATCACGCCCCGCTTCTTGTCCGGCGTCGATTCGGCAATGAAAGTCATCGCGCCGGCGTACTCGCCGCCGGTGGAAAAGCCTTGCACCAACCGGGCCAGCAGCAACAAAACCGTCGCCGTCGAACCAATCGACTCATAGCCGGGGATCAAACCGATGCTCAGCGTCGAGACGGCCATCAGGATGAGCGTGGTCGCAAGCACCCTTTTTCGTCCCCACCGGTCGCCCAACATCCCGAAAACGAACCCTCCCAGCGGCCGGGCGAGAAAGGCGACGGCGAAGGTGGCGAAGGCATAAATGAGCTGAACTCCTTCCTTCATTTCGGGAAAGAAGACTTTCCCGATCGTCACCGCCAGGTAGGAGTAGATGCCGAAATCGAACCATTCCATGGCGTTGCCGACGCTGGTGGCCAAAACCGCCCTTCTGGCCGAGTCCATGTCCACAACCGTGATGTCCTCTTTCTTCAGGCGGAATTTTTTCCGCCGGCCTTTGAAAAACCGCTTTTTCTCCATTTCCCGTTCAGCCAATCCGCTGCCCTCCCTGCCGGCAACTGCTTTCCCGGGTTAGTATGAAGGCAAAAAATTTTTTTCATGCAAAAAAGCGGACTCCGCAAGAAGTCCGCTTTTTTGCGGGACAGGATCAGCCGGCCCGGTTTCCTCCCTTCGCCGGAAGGTCCTGCTTTCTTTTCCTTCTCCCGATCTTGCCGAAGGGTTTGAAATAGGTGATCAGGGTCATGAAAAGCAGCGCCGCCAGATTGACCGCCCCGCCCAGCATGTTTGACATCCAGACCGACCGGAAGGCATCCTGACGATAAGCGGCGTAGCCCCATTGTTCCGCCGCGCTCAGGAGAAAGGAAAACCACCGGCTGACAAAAAATATGGCAAACAGGATGATCCCCACGGTCAATACCAGTTTGATGAGAACCCAGTAATACCTGGTGAGCCCCCAATGGGTCCAAACCGAGAGGAGAACACCGGTGACCAGGGCCACCAGAGCCGGGTACTTCAGCAGCGCCTCGTCGACGAGGTGCATGCTGGACAGCGTGTAGAAGAGTTGCTCCCCGTTTTCGGCGCTCCTCAGGTACCATCCCAAAAGCAGCATGCAGCAGGTTCCGCCGAACCAGGCCATGACGGAAAGGACGTGGATCGCCACCAGCAGCTGTTTTTTTCGCAAACTCAAGCGATAAGCCATCAGACCAGCTCCTTGCGCGTCGAATTTTTCGGCGAGAGGGACGCAGCCAGAAGGCTTCCCGGACTTGCTCCGCCCCCTGTATGAGGCGACGCCGCGGTTCCCATGCAGACGCGATCGCGTTTCGCACAAGTTCCGGGAGATGCCTGACCGGTTGCGTCCGGATTTCTCAAAACCGATCGAAGCTCCCAGTTTCCCCCGGCTTCACTGAATGCCCGGGACCAAGGGATCCTTCCAATCAACGGGAGCCGGATGAAAATCCCGGGACAGCGTCCTTCGCCGGATAAAAATTTTCCCGCGGCATGGGCTGTGAATGGCTTGACATCCCGCTTTCCCCATCCTAACGGGAGAATGTTGTGATCTTATGACAATCTTCTTCGGTTACGATGAAATTTTGCGGAATCAGGGGATCCAGCCGTTATCATAAAAGGAGAGTCGATGTGAGGGGGAATGAGAGGATGGCCCACACTCTGCTGCTGGTGGATGATGAGGAAAAAGTGCTCGAATTCATGGAGCCCTTTTTGCGGCAGGAGGGATTCCACACGGCAACCGCCAAAACGGGCCTGGAGGCCCTGCGGAAGGCCGAGGAGTTAAAACCCTCCCTCGTCGTCCTGGACTGGATGCTTCCGGAGATGAGCGGCATCGACGTGTGCCGGGAGCTGCGCAAAAAGGGCCGGATGGGCATCATCATGGTGACGGCCCGGACCGAGGAAACGGACAAAATCATCGGGCTGGAAGTGGGGGCCGACGATTACATCACCAAACCCTTTTCCCTGCGGGAGCTGGCAGCCCGCATCCGCGCCGTGCTGCGCCGGATCGAGGGGGACAGAGACGACGGGGAGGCGCTGCGGCGCGGCGACCTGTTGATATCCGAACCCCGGCGCCGCGTTTGGAAAAGAGGAAAAGAAATCCCCCTGACGCCCATGGAGTTCAAACTGCTCCTCACCTTGGCCGCCAGGCCGGGAATCGTATACAGCCGCATGCAGCTGTTGGAGTCACTGGATGACGCGCTGTGGAACGACGAGCGGACGGTGGACGCCCATATCAGCCGACTCCGCAAAAAAATCGAAGACGACCCGGCAAACCCCGTCTACATCCAAACGGTCTACGGATTCGGCTACCGGTTCGGTGACCCCGCATGAGCGTCAGCCGCAAGCTGTTTGTCGCCATGGCGGCGTTCATCGTGGGAATGGGCCTGGTCTTCGCCTTTGTCACCCAAATCGTGTTGCGGGACGCCCTCGAGGTGATGGTGGCGGCGCCCCGGAAGGAGAAGATCGATGAACTGTCCCGCCTTTTCGCCGAGCACTATGAAAAAAACGGAAACTCCTGGAAACATGTGCACACCCTCGATGTCGAAAACAAACTGCGGACGGAAACCGGTCAAAGGGCCAGCATCGTCCTTCAGGCGCGAAACCGACAGATCCTGCTTTCCGCGGGAGAAGCCGAACCGTCCACCGTGCTCCGGTTCGGAGTCCGAAGCTTGGTGCGGCTGAAGGGTGACACGATCGGATTTTTGCATTATCACGATCCGGCCGTCGATTTCATGTCCCGTCTGCGGATCGGCATACTGGACTCCACAACGTTTCTCCTCATCCTGGGCACCCTTTTCCTCGTCGCCCTCTCCCTGCTGGTTGCGTACGGGTTGGCCAAATGGTTGACTGCGCCCCTTCGGCGGCTGATTCCCGCGATCGACCGGCTGGGAAAAGGGGAACTCGGGATTCAGGCGCCGGTCACCACCGGCGATGAATACGGAAAAGTGGCCAAAGCGTTCAATGAAATGTCCAACCAGCTGAAGAAGGCAGAGGAGATCCGGAAACATCTGGTGGCCGACGTCGCCCACGAACTGCGAACACCGCTCACCATCATCCGGGGCAGGTTGGATTTCCTGCAGCAGAGCGGCCGGCCGATCCCGCCGGAAAACCTTCTGCCCCTGCAGGACGAACTGATCCGTCTCACCCGCCTCGTCGAGGATCTTCATCAGCTGACCCTGGCGGAGGCGAAGCAGCTGCCTCTGGAACGGAAACCGACGCACATTCCCTCCCTTTTGCGGAGAATTTTGGAGCGCGTCGGTCCCGAGGCCGCCAAAAAGGGAATTCATCTCTCGCTCGACGACTTTTCCGGCGAAGCGACCCTTTCCGTCGACCCGAACCGGATCACGCAAGTGTTTCTCAACCTGCTGGTCAACGCGCTTCGCTACACCCCCGAGGGAGGATCGGTGCACATCCGCATTGACCGGGAAGAAAGACCGGAGGAAAAGCAGAACATGTTGCGGGTGAGCGTTTCGGACACGGGCATCGGCATCGAACCGGAACATCTCCCCCATCTCTTCGACCGGTTCTACCGGACCGACCCGGCCCGCACGCGAAGCAGGGGAGGATCGGGATTGGGGCTCGCCATCGCCAAGGAATTTGTGGCGGCCCACGGCGGAACGATCGAGGTGGAAAGCAAGCCCTGCCGCGGCACCACCTTCATCGTCCGGCTGCCTTATCCCGGAAAGCGTTAAAAACATCCCGCCGATCCCTCCGCAGGCAAAAATCGCCGGCTTCCAAGCAGTCGACCATGGCAGCGCGTTGGGAGGACATCCGCCGAGCGCCTCGTCCTCGTCCCAACCGCCGGAGCGCTGTGTGGCCCCGTCCGATGCCCAAAGAGGGGCTTCCGCTTCGCTTGACCGCATGGCAAAGGGCGTCAGTGCCACACCCTTTCTTCCGGCCTCGTTTACCCGGCACGGAGTTTGTCAAAGTCTCAACGGCTTTTTCCGGTCCGGGCCATCCTGAGGCGGTGAAAAAAATGAGAATCTGTCAGGCTTCGCGTCAGGATCATGCAAGCATCATGATATGGTATCTGCAATGCGGGCAAGGGTGAGAGGATGAAAAAACTTACGCTGCTGATCTGCCTTGCCGCCTGTGTCTTCCCGCCCTGCACATCCCTTTCGGGCAATCTCAATCATCAGTTTCCCGCCGGGAAAACACTGCAGGATGTCGCAAGGCGATGACGCTTCCGATGCAGCGCAAAGGGGACCAAACGAAACGGCCCCTGCAAAAGCAGAGGCCGCGGCACGGACCTTCATTTCCCCCGACCTTTATGCGTTCTCAGCCCGCCTCCGGTCCAGGTGTTTTTTGTACAGGAAAATGGCGAAAAGCCCCGCCGCCCCGAGCAATATGGAGGAGACGGAGAACAGGCTGTACACGAAAATGGTGGACGGCTTTCCCGCAAGCAACGCCAGCAGATTCGCAAAGGTCAAGCCAACGATGCCAAGCGCAAAATTGGGCAAAAACCCGACCAGGGTCGACCGGATCAGCACCTCTTCCGCCCGCCGCTCATAAACCCACTTGGCATAGTAATACCAGCACGCGAGATACACGAAGAAAAACAGCCCCACGATGGAGTAAAAGATCAGAGGCTGGCCGGGCATGATGAGGGCGCAAGACACAACCAGCAGCCCCAGGACGAAAGCGATCAGCACATTCAGGCAAAACAGCCGAAAACCGAATGCCCAGACGGTTTTCATCTTCCTGCCCCCCCGACTGGATTCCCCAAAGGGATACGCGCTATCCAATTTTTCAAGAGGCCGGTTCATCCGCCTTCTCCCGCCGCCCTTCATCCCGCAGATAGGTGAGCGCCGACGAGAGCAGCAATTGGGCGGCCACCTTCATCGCCCGCTCATCGAAATCGAAGCGGGGATGGTGATGGGGAAAATCGCAATTCTTTTCCGGATTGCCCGCCCCGACAAAGCAGAAGGCCCCCGGCACCTTGCCAAGATAATAGGCAAAATCCTCCGCGGCCATCACCGGCTGAATCTCCCAGACCCGGTCGTCGCCGACAATGCGCCGGGCCACGCCGGCCATCCGGTGGGCCTCGACGGTGTCATTGATCACCGCGGGATATCCCCACTGGTACTCCACCCGGCACGTGGCTCCGTAAAGAGAACAGGTTTTCTCCGCGATTTCCCGGATCCGCCGATGCAGCTCATCACGAAGGACCGGATCAAAGGTCCGCACCGTCCCCGTCAACGTGCACCGTTCGGCGATCACGTTGAAGCCCTGACCGCCCTGGATGGTTCCGACGGAAATCACCGCGGACTTGAGCGGATCGACTTGGCGGCTGATCAGGGTTTGCAGATGAAGGATGAGATGGGAGGCGATCACGATGGCATCCACCGATTCATGGGGAAGCCCTCCGTGTCCCCCTTTTCCGAAAACGTCGATTTGGAAGAAATCGGCGGCTGCCATGAGGGGGCCGGCCTTGATCCCGACCACTCCGACCGGGAGCGGAGTCCAGAGATGAACCCCGTACACGGCGTCCACGCCCTCCAGGGCCCCGTCCTCAATCATCTGCCGGGCGCCGCCGGGAATAACCTCTTCGGCATGCTGAAAGAGAAAACGGACCCGTCCGGGGATTTCCTCCCGCATCTCGGAGAAGAGGCGGGCAACCCCGAGAAGAACGGCCATGTGACCGTCATGTCCGCAGGCATGCATCACCCCGGGAACCCGCGACCGGTATTCGCAGCTTTTCTCATCCTGGATGGGAAGGGCATCCATATCCGCCCGCAGGGCGACGGTTTTCCCGGGCCGTCCGCCGGTCAGGGTTCCCACCACCCCGCGTCCCCCGACCCCTGTGCGCACATCGATGCCCCATTCCCTGAGAATTTCCGCGACCCGCGCCGGCGTCCGCTCTTCCCGGAAGGAAAGCTCGGGCTCCATGTGAAACCTTCTCCGCCACTCGACCATCTGGGAAAAGATTTTCTCGACCCGTTCGCTCAGCCGGTTCAAACGTTCCATCTCCTTCCCCGTGGAAATGCCTCAAAATGCTTCCCTTTCTTTAAGTATCGGATAAAATGGGGGCGGGCGCCACCCGGCTTCGGATTCCCGCACACCCGCCAATCCCCGGCAACGGGCCCAATTGTCATCGCCTCGCCATTGCATCCCGGTGCGGAACATACTATCATGGATGAGATAAAACTGTTCGCGCTGCAAGGAGGGAGTTGCCATGGTTCTCGAAGATTCCGGCCTGAACGGCATCCGCAAGGATTTCGGCACCGTGGACAAGGTGGTTCGCGGTCTCGGCTTTGATCGTTGGGCCTGGGACTACAACAAGGCGGTCTACGACTTGAAACTGGAAGACCAGGGAACCGTTTATTACCTGCGGGTGCCCGCCGAAGCGATCCAAGGGCGACTGGAAAGCCCCAAGGCGACGGTGGAATTGGGAGACCCGGTGTTCGGCCGTCATCTTCATCCTCACGGAATTGACTATGAAGTGACCATTCCCGAATCCCTGGAAAAGACCGTGAAAGAAAAGGTGGAGGCCCTGAAAGAGGCCCTTTCCTGACAATAACGGGGAAAACAGCGGACACCCCGCCCGATCGGGGTGTCCGTTCGCGGTTTAGCGGTTTATTTGACCCGCTCCTCTTCTTCCTCCTCCTGGAACTCGACTCCTTCCACCTTCACGTTGACCTCCACCACGCGCAGGCCGGTCATCGTCTCCACGGCCTCCTTGACGTTTTGCTGCAACTGGCGGGCCACTTCGTGAATCTTTTCCCCGTAATTGATGATCACGCGGAGGTCGATGGCGGCCTCCACCTGTCCCACTTCCACCGAAACGCCGCGGGTCACGTTTTTCCCTCCGACCCGTTTCGCCCATCCCTCCGTGATGCCGCCCGACATGCCGGCAACGCCCTTTGTTTTGGTGGCCGCCAGGCTGGCGATGACGGCCACCACATCATCGGCGATCTGTATGGTGCCTTGTGAACCGTTTTCCGTCATGCCTCAAGCCCCCTCAACGCGGATTCCTGGTTCGTTTTCCTCATCAGAGCGATTTTACCATACCTCCGTCGATCAGAAGTGTCGATCCGGTGACATAGGTGTTGGCTTCGGACGCCAGGAAGGCCACAACCCGGGCGAATTCCTCCGGACGACCGTAACGGCCCAACGGGATCGCCGCCTCGAAGGAACGGCGCACCTCCTCCACCGGGACCCCTTCCATGCCCGCCTTGGCCTGATCCAATTCCCTCACCCGGTCGGTGTCGATCCGTCCGGGGCAGACCGTGTTGACCAGGATGCCCCGGGGACCCAGTTCTTCGGCCAAGGTTTTCATCAACCCGGCCACCCCCGCGCGCATGGTGTTGGAAAGGATCAAGCCGGGAATGGGTTGCTTCACCGAAGAGGAAGCGATGGCCAGAATGCGCCCTCCCCGGGGCATGTGAGGCAACGCGGCGCGAATCAGCCGAACGACGCTCAGCAGGTTGGTCTCGAAGGCTTTTTGCCACGCCGCGTCATCGAAGGATTCCAGGGTTCCCCCCGGCGGTCCTCCGGCATTGCACAGCAGAATGTCGATCCTCCCCCAGCGATCCGCCGTTTCCCGGACCACCCGATTAATATCCTCGGGCTTCGAAACGTCCGCCTCAAACGCGGCCACATCCGCTCCGGTTTTCCCGGCGATTTCCGCCGCGGCCAGCCGGATTCTGTTCTCGTCCCGGCTGCACATGGCCACATGGGCTCCCTCTTCCGCCAGCTTTTCGGCGATGGCGCGTCCCAGGCCGCGGCTGGCCGCCGTCACCAGCGCGACTTTCCCCTTGAGTCCGAGATCCATTGGGCATCCTCCCTTCGATCAAAAGCTGTGATCCGTCGCGGCAAAAGTTCAGCTCACCATGTATCCCGCAATTTTTACGATTTTGCGCACCTGCGGATTTTCGAGATTCACTTGGTATCCATAATAAATGTTTCCGTCCACCACGATTTCATATGGTTCCAGATAGCGACCCCGGATCATCTTGCCGAACAACTGGTTGACTTCCGCTTCATCGATGTGAAATCTGCGCATCAGGTCCTTTTTGATCCAGTTGCTTCCGTAACTTTTTCCCGCATTGTTGGGATCCTGATACCATTCGTAAATCTGGATCACCGCATTTTGGAGCATCCGGTCCAGCCGGGACAAATTTTGCATCTGGGGAATATTGAGGAATTCGAACAAATTGTGCACCTGATCGCAAAACTCGGGCATCGGGGAAGACTTGGACAGGCTTTCGTCAAAGAGGCAAAACAGCTCGACGCGCTTGCCCCGCGACCACAAGCGGTCCAACAGCGGAACCATGTCCTGATCGGCGCTGACGATCACAAAGGTGGTGACGTCGGGAACCCGGTATAAAACCTCCATCGCATCCAGACACAATTGGATATCGGCGGCATTTTTCCGCTCATCCCCTCCCCTCCCGTTGCCGTACACCTGATGGACGTGCACCCGTTTCCGCTGCAGGCTTGTCATCGACAGATCAAGCCGTTCAAAATCCGCATAGGCTTCGATCATCCGGATGGCCCGTTTCCCGTAATGCTCCTGAAGGCGCAAAAAAAGATTGTGGCTCGGTTCGGGATGATCGGGATCGAGATGATACTTTTTAAGTCCATAATAAACATTCTCTAAATCAATGAAAATGGCAATATGCTTGTCTGCTTCCATGTAATCAATCCTCCATCCCCCTCTTTCATCATAATGCATGTTTACTTCTACATATCAAATGGGGAATCCTTTTTATATCCGGACGGCTTCCGGGGAATCCCGCAAGATGCCCCGGCAGCTGTGAAGGGGTGGAAAACACGCGTGAAAAAGCGATGGTTGTACGGGCTGATCGCCGTCACTCTGCTCAGCGCCGGCGCGCATTATCTCAGCGAAAACGAATTGATCCGCTTCGCCTGCTCCGGCCTGTCGCTCCTGCTTTGGGCCGCCCTGATGGGAAAGGCCACGGAAAACGTCGCCCACTACGCCGGCGAACGCCTCGGCGGCTTTCTCAACGCCACCTTCGGCAACGCGGCCGAGCTGATCATCGCCGTCTTTCTGGTCAAAGAGGGACTCTTCGACATGGTGAAGGCCAGCATCACCGGTTCCATCATCGGCAACATGCTGCTGGTGCTGGGGCTGAGCCTGCTGTTCGGAGGACTCAGGTACAAGACCCAGAGCTTCAACCCCATGTTGGCGGGCCACAACGCCTCCCTGATGCTGCTTTCCGTCATCGCCCTGTTCATCCCCGCGGCCTTTTTGAACGAATTGGAATCGGGGGAAATCCAACTTCTCAGCCTCATCATCGCCGGCGTTCTCATCCTCTGCTATTTTCTCTGGCTGCTGTTCTCCCTGGGAACCCACCGGAAGGAATTGGGGGACTCCCTGGACGGCCTGCCCGATTCCGGGGAAGGCGACCCACCCCGGAAAGAAGCATCTCCCGACTGGTCCCCGGGCGTTTCCCTCTTTCTTCTGATCCTCTCCACCGCCCTGGTGGCGATTCAGAGCGAATGGCTGGTGGGCAGCGTGGAGGGCGTCGCCCACGCCTTGGGCTGGTCGGATCTGTTCATCGGGGCCTTCGTCATCGCGGTGATCGGAAATGCCGCGGAACACAGCGCCGCCGTTTTTCTCGCCATGAAAAACCGGATCGGAGCGGCCGTGGAAATCGCCATCGGCAGCAGCCTGCAAGTGGCCCTCTTCGTCTCCCCTGCGCTGATTTTCATCAGCCTCCTCTTCGGCAAGCCGATGGATCTCGTCTTCACCGGCTACGAGCTGGCGGCGGTCGCCGTCGCCGCCTTCATCGCCAAATCGATCTCCCGGGACGGCTCCACCAACTGGTACGAAGGCGTCCTGCTCCTGTCGGTGTACGTCATCCTGGGAACCGCCTTTTTTGCGGTGGACTGAAGAAATCGAGCAGCCGGCCGGGGCGGAAGGCTCTTCCGATCCCCGCCGACAAATTCGAAAAACCGCCAAGGGGCGGTTTTTCGCTGCTCAGGAGGTTTCCTCTGATGGCGCGGGCTCGCCGTGGATCACTTCGTCGATGGCCCGGGCTTCTTTCCCTTCACCCAAAGGGTCCCTTTCGTAAATCACCTCGTCGGCGGCAAAGGGGGCTTCACCCCCATCGCGACGAATCACTTCGGGAAAGCTTCGGTCGCGACCCATTCCCTTTCACCTCCGGCGGATTCGGCAAAGCGTGATGCTATCCTTAATATGCATCCGCCCCCCGAATCTAAACGCCGGGTTCGGAATCCGCCCGGTTCAGTCGGGCAGCGGCCCGATATAGACGGCATCGGGGCGTATCAAACGGTTGTGCTCCGCCTGTTCCATGGCGTGGGCCGCCCACCCGACAATTCGGCTGCAGATGAAGGTAGGGGTGAACAGTTCCCTCGGCAGGCCGACGGCGCGAAAAAGGGCGGCGGCGTAATATTCCACATTGGTGCGGATGCGCCTGCCCGGCTTATACTCTTCCAACAGGCGCAGGGCTTCCTCCTCCACCCGCACCGCCAGGCTGAGCCAAGGCTCCCCGGCGGCCAGGCGGACGGCGATTTCCCTCAGGGCCGCCGCCCGCGGATCCTCCGTCCTGTAGATCCGATGGCCAAACCCCATCAGCCGTTCGTTCCGCTCCAGCCGCTCGCGGATCCACGGCTTGATCCGCTCTTCCGTGCCGATTTCATCCAGCATGCTCTCCACCCCCGCGGGCGCCCCGCCGTGTAGAGGTCCCTTCAGCGCCCCGATCGCCGCCACGACGGCGGAAATGAGATCGGAACGGGTGGAGGTGACCACCCTTGCGGCGAAGGTGGAGGCGTTCATGCCGTGTTCCGCCGTCAGAACGAAGTAAGCCTCCAGGGCCCGGACATGGGCGGGGGAAGGGACCTCGCCCCGCAGAAGATACAGGTAGTGGGCCACATGGGACAGATCGGGCCGGGGCGCCGGCGGCTCGGTGCCGGCAAGGTGGTGACGGCGAAAGGCGATGATCGAAGGCAGAAGGGCCGCGATGCGGATCGCCTGCTCCGGGGTGGGCGGTCCTTCGAAGGACGCATCCCCCATCGCGGACACCGCCGTCCGGAGAACGTCCGTCATCTGCACCTCCCGGGGGATGGCGGCGATCAAACCCTTGAGGTATCCCGGCAAAACGCGCGCACCCGCCCACTGCCGGCGAACCGCCTCCCTTTCGTCGGGATCGGGCAGGGTGCCGTTCCACAAAAGAAAAGCCACCTCTTCCGGAGAGCGGGTGCGGGCCAAATCCTCCGCCCGGTGACCCCGGTAGATCAGCCGCCCCCTTTCCCCATCCACAAGGGAAATCTTTGTTTCCGCCGCCGCGACGCCTTCCAATCCCGGTTTCATGTCCATTTCTTCCACCTCCAATATCGTCAATCCAATTCCAACATACCGAAAGGATTGTAAAAATACAATTTTATTGTTATTATCAATTTGATAAATTATATTTATTGAAAGGGCAATCCCCATGAATTTCCAGCAACTGATCACCTTTTTGGAAGTGGCCAAGAGGCGGCATTTTCGGAAAGCGGCCGAACACCTGCGGCTCACCCAGCCGGCCGTGAGCGCCCAAATCCGGGGATTGGAGGAGGAGTTGGGAGTCCCCCTTATCCAGCGGAACCCCTTCGCCCTCACTCCCGCGGGCAAGGCGTTCATCCCCTATGCCAAGCAGATTCTCGCCCTGACGGAAGAAGGGAAGCGGGCCGCCCTCGATTCCGGCAACAGCCTTCCGGAGGAGGTGACCGTGGCCATCTCCTCCGGCGTCGCTCTGCCCATCCTGTCCCGGCTCCTCAAATATTTTCGCCAGGAACATCCGCGGGCCCGCATCACCATCCGCACCAAAAAACGAAGCGAATTGATCCGGGGATTGCGGGAGGGGGAAGTGGATGTCGGCATCGTATGCGGCATCCCGGAAAGCCGGCACATCCGCTCGCGGGTGATTCACTACGACACCCTCACTTTGGTTGCTCCGGCGGATCACCCGGTCGCGCGCGTCCCGTATTTTCCCCTGGAGCGGCTCGCCGACATTCCGCTTCTGTCCCTCTCCGCGGACACGGAGGAACAGCAGTTGATCAGCCGCCTGTTGGGAGCCCGGGGGATCGATCCTCCCGTCGCCGTCGAACTAAGGAGCGTGGAAGAGATCCTGCGCATGGTGACCCTGGGATTCGGCCCGGCGCTGGTTCCGAAGCTCGCCCTGCAGGGGGCGGAGAATTCGGGAATCCGGGAGGTGCGAATTGCGGGTCTGGAAGTCCAGTGGCCCGTCACGCTGGTGGTCCCCTTGCAGCGGATTCTCTCCCCGGGGTTCCGCCAGCTGATGGACGATATTTGCGGCATTTATCCCTCGGAGCCGGAGGAATAAACGGGCAATCGACAAACCTCGAAGAAGGGAGAGGTGCCTTGATCTTTTCGCCCGGGGAAGCGCAAACCGGGCAAGTGACGCGGATGGAAAAAATCGTTCAGGTCGATCTGCCGAAAAAGGCCTGCCCCTAGAGGATACTTATGAGTGCAGGAAAACATCCATCGCGAAGAGACTTCCGCAAAACTGCTCACGGATCGTCCCGTCCGCCCCTTGATCACTCCTTCCGGCACGGCATACTGAAGGCCCCGAAAGAAGCCAATGATCCGGGTGTCCCGCTCCCCGCCCAACCGTTTCCATCGCGGTCTCACCCGTTCACCCCTTCCGCGGCGCGCGCCGCAGCAACGGGAGCCATCCCGACAGGCAGACCACAACCCCCAAGCGAACGCAAGGATTCCAAAAGCGGCGGCCGAAATGACTTTGGTTCCCATCGATCGCTATGCGACCCGTGATCGGGAAAACGGGAAAAACCCACGTTGGCTCGCCACGAGAGAGGCCATTGCGGCCGGTGAGGTCACGATAACCGCGCCACGCCGGACGATCCAGTCGACATCGCGTCCGGCGACACGTCAAACAGCCCATACGGCGCCGCATATAATGCCCGTCGTCAGAATCCCGGGCTGCCGCATCGAATCGACGACAAACATCATCCATCCCGCTTCTTCCCCCGCCGCGCCGATCAAGAATATGGCGAAAAAGAAAAAAGGACCGGGCAGACGGCAAACAACCCCGCCGGCATGAGAAAGGCGCCTGCAGGGACTTTGCTCCGGACCGGCCGAAAGCGATCAACCGTTTTCTTTTTTCCAAAAGTGAAGAGGCACATAAGCAAAACACATGAGACAACTCAGGAGGCGGCCAGATCGCCAGGGACTCCTTCCAGGCCACAGGCCGAGGAAAAAAACAAGCGAAAAAAAAATAGGGATGCCTTTCGAGGCGCAGACATCCGCACGGAACGCAACTTCCTCTCGCATCGCCGCGGGTTCAATCCCCGGCAAACCTTCCCCGGTTTCCGAAAACCTCTTCAAGCCCGAAAGACAGCCGAATCCATCGCGTCCCCGGACGGAAAATCCTTCGCACGGCTGGGCGGATATCCGGTCCGAAACCGGTCTGTAGGGGTCGGCAGGAAGCCGCGGAGGCCTGGAAAACCGGGGCGATCCTCTTTCAAATTTTTCCCGGGCGCCGGAGAAGGGACGGGATCATTCAAAAATAAAAAAGACTCCCGGCACTCGTTCGGAGTCTTCAGTCCGCACAACATGCACCGAAAAATCATCCCCGCTCCGGCAACAAGGATTCCGACCGGCGGGGGAAAAGGCGCTGCCCGACTTGTCTCGCCAATCTATCTCTCACCAGGGGAGGGAAGGACTTTCGTGTAAAGGTCGGCCAGTTTCTGTTCGAGTTCGTGGATGATTTCCCGTCCGTCCTCCCTCGTGATCAATCCCGCGCGAACGGCAAAATCGATTTCGCGGGAGAGACCGAACATCTGGGTGTCCAACACTTCTTCGTAAAGCGGACATTTGGGCGCTGTCAGGTTTTCCAGCTGAACAGCGATCAATTGCTGGATCTTTTGGGCGTCCTCCCGCAGCAACTGCAAGGCGCGCTGACTTAAATCAACCTGAGTCGGCGTCCGCAAACCAGATCCCCCCATCCACCGCTGATCAACGGTTTGGAGAACGATGCACCGGCTGTTGACGTCGTTCCCTTCACCGCTTGCCATTCGTGTCCCCTCTGTCAACAGCCTCAGAGGATTCGCTTTTTTTCAGTTTAACACGTTCCTGTAAGCTTTGCAAAGAAAGGGGGAAAAGTATCGTTTGGTTTCCATCCGCCCCGAAAGGGCTTTTTCCGCTCCCTCACCGTTCGGACGCTCCCTCCCGTCGCTTCCCTAAAAAATGCTCAGCCCCAATTTTTTTGAGAAATCCTCCAGCAGCCGGGTGCCGGTGATGCTGTTTCCCTTTTTGTCCAGGGCGGGACCGAAAACCCCGATTCCCATCCGCCCCGGAACCAGAGCCAGGATTCCCCCCGATACGCCGCTTTTGGCTGGAATTCCCACGCGGATGGCAAACTCCCCCGACGCATTGTACATCCCGCACGTCACCATAAAGGTTTTGGCCAGCCGGGCGATGTCTTCGGGGATCACCCGCTTCCCCCGCAGGGTCACCCCGTTTTGGGCGAGACACAGCCCCATGCGGGCCAGGTCGATGCAATCCACGCAAATGGAGCATTGCCGGAAATAGATATCCAGCGTCTCCTCCACCTCATCGATGACCCCGCACCCTTTGAGAAAATACGCCAACGCCCGGTTGCGGTCGGCGGTGTCCCTCTCGGACCGGTAGACGGCCCGGTTCATGTCGATGTCCGGATTGTCCGCCATCTCCCGAACCAGATGAATCACGCGCTCCGCCCGTTCTTCGACGGTTCTTCCCCGGATCAGCGAACTGACGACGATGGCGCCGGCATTGATCATCGGATTGAGGGGTTTGGCTTCATCGGCAATCTCCAATTTATACAGGGAGTGAAAGGGATCCCCGGTGGGCTCCATGCCCACCTTCGAAAAAACCCCCTCTTCCCCGTGGTCCATCAGGGCCACCATCAGGGATACCAGTTTGGAAATGCTCTGCAGGGTGAAGCGGGTGCGATAGTCCCCGGCGGCATGCACCTCCCCCGCCGGGTCGACCACGGCCACCCCCAGCTGCCGGGGATCCTGTTTGGCCAGTTCCGGTATGTATTCCGCCACTTTTCCCTCCCGCGCGGCGGGACGGTGTTTCTCCACCAGGGATTCCAACATCGTTTGCATGATTTCCCCCCTTCGTCTCGCTGCTTCGCCCCTTTTATTCTTCTCCGCCCGCCGGTCAGGTATAATGGAGAATGGTTGAAAAACGGAAAGGTGGAGGAATCCAGCGATGAATGACGTCATTCTGATTACCGGAGCCGTCACCTATCAGATCAACCTCGATCCCACGGTCTGGATTTTCGATGACCGGAAACGGGAGATGAGCCAGTGGTTTCCCGGCGTGGAGGGGTGGGGAATGCAGCTCGGCCCCTTCCTGGAAAACGCCCAGCCGGATCCGAAAGCCACCCACGTCATCTGTCACCAATCCACGGGGAACAAGGTGACGATCTCCATGGATCAAGCCCGCAGCGCCATCCTTCGGTTCAGCCGCGACGGCAAGCCGATCCGGCCCGACGGACCGGCCCTCCTTTACCTGGCCGACGGCAGCAACGTGGATCAACCGATCGGCTATTTGACCCGGCTGGAGGTGATTTGCGCGGAAAAGCCCCTTGACGATCCCAAATGAGATCGGCCAAGGGGCACTGGTGCCGGCGAATTTCCGGTCATTTGTCAATCGAGGATGTAAAAGGTGGCGGTGGAAAGGGCGATCCGCCTTCCCCCGCCGTCAAAAATCTCACACTCCCCGACCGCCAGGCGCCGGCCCCGGTGGATCAAGCGGGCCCGGGAAACCAGCTCCCCGCCCTTTCCGGGCCGGAGATAATTGACCTTCATCTCGGCGGTGACGGCCCGTTTCCCCCCAGGGAGGCTCTTGTTGATCAGCGAGCCGATCGTGGAATCCGCCAGGGAAGCGATGATTCCCCCGTGGACGCTTCCTCCCCGGTTCAGCATGAACGGCGTGACCGGCAACCGGAACTGATACACGCCCTCTTCGACGAACTCGCCGGAAAGGCCCAAAAAGCCGGAAAGATAGGCGCTTCCCCGCTCCCGCTTCTGCCGGATCGCCTGCAGCGTCAGCCGGAGGAGGGTCCGTTCCTCTTCCGTTCCCGCCTCAGCCACCCGCCTCAGCTCATCCCAAAGCTCCAACCGCCATCCCTCCCGGACATAAAAAGAGAAGCCCTGTCGCCCGCGGGGCTTCCCTTCCCTCCTCAAGTGCTTTTATTCTTCAGAGTTCCTTTTCCGCAGCCGCCGCCAGCTCCGTCAGGCAGTTTCGGCAGATGTTCTTGTTGCGGAACACGATCATATCCTTCGATTGACCGCAAAAAAGGCAAGACGGGCTGTATTTCTTGAGCACGATGCTGCTCCCGTCCACATAAATTTCCAACGGATCCCGGACGTCGATGCCCAGGGTTCGCCGCAATTCCACCGGGAGCACGACCCGGCCCAGCTCGTCCACTTTTCTTACGATCCCCGTCGCCTTCATCATTGAAACCTCCTAGCAGCCGAATAGTTCTCTGTTGATATTTACCATCCCTAACTGATATACCACTCTTAGCTTAAGGGTTAACCCGCCGCACTTCCAGCGGAAATGTTTTACATTGGTATGTAAATTATTTCCTATTTAAAATTAGGGGAGGATTTTGCAGAAATCGATTAGAATATAACCATCAGGCAATTTTGCTTCTTATCCGATTTCAACCAATTGTTGAAGCGAGGTGAACCGCTTGCTGGACATCATCAACAAGATCAACGAATATGTATGGGGATGGCCGACCCTTGTCCTGTTGGTCGGAACGGGCGTTTTCCTTTCCTTCCGGCTTGGTTTCCTTCAATTTTCCCAGCTTCCCTACGCCCTGAAACTGGCCTTCAGCCGGCACCAGGACAAGAAATCAAAGGGGGACATCTCCCATTTTTCCGCCCTGATGACCGCCTTGTCGGCGACCGTCGGCACCGGTAACATCGCCGGGGTGGCCACCGCCGTCACCATCGGGGGACCGGGTGCCCTGGTCTGGATGTGGATCACGGCCATTTTCGGAATGGCCACCAAATACGCCGAGGCGATCCTCGCCGTCAAATACCGGGTGACCAACGAGCGGGGGGAAATGTCCGGCGGTCCGATGTATTACATCGAGCGGGGCCTGGGCATGAAATGGCTGGCGGTCCTGTTCGCCCTGTTCGGGTCCGTGGCCGCCTTCGGCATCGGCAACATGGTGCAGTCCCACTCCGTCGCCTCCGCTTTTGAGGAGACCTTCGGCATCGCGCCCTGGATCACCGGCCTGATCCTGACCGTCTGCACCGCCCTGGTGCTCATCGGGGGCATCCAGTCGATCGGCCGCGTCTCCAACTATCTGGTCCCCTTCATGGCGCTGTTCTACATCGCCGGAGGAATGGTCGTCATTCTGCTCAATCTGGACAAACTGCCGTCGGCCTTTGCCCTCATCTTCTCCGACGCCTTCACCGGGCAGGCCATGGCGGGCGGCGCGATCGGCACCGTCATCAAGATGGGCGTGGCCCGCGGACTCTTCTCCAACGAGGCGGGTCTCGGTTCCGCCCCCATCGCGGCCGCGGCCGCCAAGACCGACTATCCGGGCCGGCAAGCCCTGGTCTCCATGACGGGAACCTTCCTGGACACGATCGTCGTCTGCACCTTTACGGGGCTGACCATCGTGATGACCGGCGCCTATCTGGATTACAAACCGGGAGTCCTCGAAGGGGCCCAGGTGACGGTGGCCGCCTTCGACAGCGCCCTGCCGGTGGCGGGAGGGCTGATCGTCACGCTGTCGCTGATTTTGTTCGCCTACTCGACGGTGCTCGGTTGGTCCTATTACGGGGAAAAATGCTTCACCTACCTGTTCGGCGACCGCATGACCATGCCTTACCGCTCCGTCTTCGTCCTCTTCGTCTTCATCGGTTCCCTGTTGAAGATCGACTTGGTATGGGCGGCCGCCGACATGATGAACGGCCTGATGGCGGTGCCCAACCTGATTGGTCTGCTCTTCCTCTCCGGCGTCGTCGTCTCCGAAACCCGTTCCTTCCGCGAGCAACTCAAGAAGGAACGCCTGGAAGCGGAAAAGGCCTCTTCCACCGGTTGAAGCGGCTTTTGCAAAACACCCTCTCCGGAGACCGGAGAGGGTGTTTTGTTTGTACCGGTTCCTTTCACCGGGTTGCCCCGTCCCCCGCCGTCCATCTTAAGAAAAGACGGAGGCCGCCCAAACCCAGGAGGGAAAATCCGCCCAAAGCGGCAAACCATCCGATGAAGCCGACAACCCTCAACCAGTAGGGATCATCGGTGTGGGAAATCAACCGGATCAGCGGCCCCTCCTCTCCATGGACCAGAGAAATGTGAGCCGGGCTCAGCGAAAAACTGAGGAGCAAGGCGAGGAAAAGGGAAAAAAGCACCCCCGCCAAAATCATCGCACACCACGGACGACGGATGTCCCTCACTCCCTTGACAATTTTTTCAAGAATCAGCCGAAAAACCGGCCGCTCTCCCATATATATTCAATCTTCCGCCAAATTCCACGGTCCTTGCGGCATATGACAAATCGCCGCCCATATCCCCAAGGCGGCGCCGAAATCCAGCGAAGAGCCAGCCCCCGCCGGGGCGGCCGTCGCCCCATCCCCCTCCGGCCCCGGGAAGATCTGGCGCAAACCATGTGCACGCTCCTCTTCAAGCGGATTTTTCCGGAGCACGCCGCCGGCAAGGACCCTTCCGGATGACGACGGCCGATAACGCAAAGGGCACGGGATGAACATCCCGTGCCCGCAAAAGACCTTTTCAGGGTGCGGGAAGGTATGTACCGCGCGATTTCTTTCCGCATCCCTTTTTGGTAGTCCGCCGTCTCACCCCTTCAGATTTTCCGGGTTCAGCGGCTCCAGTTCCGGCACCACGAACCGGCCGTCCTTGCGGATCAGTTTCCCGTCGAACCAGATTTCTCCCCCGCCGTATTCCGGGCGCTGAATCGACACGAGATCCCAATGGATGGCCGAAGAGTTGCCGTTGTTGCACTCCTCGTAGGCGGAACCGGGAGTGAAGTGGAAGCTGCCGTCGATTTTCTCGTCAAACAAAGTGTCCTTCATCGGGTGAAGAATGTAGGGGTTGAAGCCCAGGCTGAACTCCCCGATGTAGCGGGCACCCTCGTCGGTGTCCAAAATTTTGTTCAGCCGTTCGGTGTCGTTGGCCGTCGCGCTTACGATCTTCCCATCGCGGAATTCGAAACGGATGTTTTCAAAGGTGAATCCCTGGTAAACGCTGGCCGTGTTGAAGGTGATCACCCCGTTGACCGAATCGCGGACGGGCGCCGTAAACACCTCGCCGTCGGGAATGTTGTACTGTCCGGAGCACTTGATGGCGGGCATCCCCTTGATGGAGAAAGTGAGGTCGGTTCCCGGACCGACGATCCGCACCTGATCCGTACGCTCCATCAGCTCCACCAGCGGATCCATCGCCCGGTCCATCTTGGCATAGTCCAGGGTGCACACGTCGAAATAAAAATCCTCGAAGGCCTCCTGGCTCATCTGGGCCAACTGCGCCATCGAAGCGTTGGGGTAGCGCAGGACCACCCAGCGGGTGTGCTTGACCCGCTGTTCCTTGTGAACGGGCTTGTTGTACAGCTCCATCTGCAACTGCATTTTGTCCGCCGGCACGTCGGCGGTTTCGTTGATGTTGTTGCTGCCCCGGATCCCGATGTAGCAATCCATCTCCTTCATCCGCACCAGATCGAACCGGGCCATCTGGTTCATATGCTCCTCGCTGGTTCCCAGAAGCAGCGCCCGGGACAGCGTTTGATCGCGCAGTTCCACGTGGGGATATCCCCCCGCCGCATAAACTTCCGACACCAAGGCCCTGGCCAGCTCGTGGCCGGCATCGAACACCTCGATCAACACCTTGTCGCCCTTTTTGACCCGGCAGGAATAATTCACCAACAAATGCGCCAATTTTGCTATTCTGGGATCTCGCATAAACAAACCCCCTTGTGATGAATTCCGCTGACTATTTTATCACTGAAAGGGGATGATTTACATCCGGGACCGACGGATTGGAAAATGTGATATGCTTACCCTGTGGGAGAATCTCCGGGGAAAAAAGGAGGGAAAGCCGTGTTCGTGCTGCAAAAGGCGGAAGGAAGCCGGGAAGAACGTTATGAACACCTGCTGAAGCAGGCGGAAAGCCTCCTGGAAGGGGAACGGGACTGGGTGGCCAATTTGGCCAACGCCGCGTCCCTTTTGTACTTCTCCCTCGAACAGGTAAACTGGTGCGGCTTTTACCTGCTCAGGGGCGGAGAGCTCCTTCTGGGACCGTTCATGGGAAAACCCGCCTGTGTCCGCATTCCCCTGGGGAAGGGAGTCTGCGGAACCGCCGCCGCCCGGCGTGAAACCCAGGTGGTGCCCGACGTGTTTCAATTTCCCGGCCACATCGCCTGCGACGCCGACTCCCGTTCCGAAATCGTCGTGCCGATGATGCCGGAAGGCCGCCTCGTGGGCGTGCTGGACATCGACAGCCCGGTGAAAAACCGGTTTGACGCCCTGGACCAGAAATACCTGGAACAATTTGTGGAGAAGCTCATCCGGCACATCGACTGGAGCCCCGTGAAGTAAACAAAAGCCCCTCCGCAATCCCGGAGGGGCTTTCGTGCGAAGGCCACCTGAGAAGGCGAAAACGACCCCGGGCGGCTTTCGGCGCCGGCCGTCAATGGCCGCCGCCCGTCGCCTCCTCATAAATCCGGTAGGCCCGACGGATCTCCTCCTTCATCCATTCCGGAAAGGGGGCATCGGACAAGCGGTCCATCGAGACCCAGTGGTAACTGATGTGTTCCTTGCTCAGCTGGAGGGATCCGGTCGGTTGATGGCAGGCAAATTTGATGATGATCAAATGTTTCTCCTCTTGAATCTCGTCGTAAATGTATGCCGGACCGATCACCTTGACCTCCAGTCCGGTCTCCTCCCAAACTTCACGGGCCAGTGCATCCATCAGCGGTTCGGCGGGTTCCAAGCCCCCGCCGGGAAAATCCCAGCCGTGATTGTCCCGGGCGCTCCGCTCAGCGGGGGATTTCCGGAGCACCAGGACGCGGTCACCGTCGAAAATGATCGCTTTCGCAGCGATTTTATAAGGTTTTTGCATGGGTTTTATGACGGCGGATCCCCCCTTTCGGGGAAGAGGCGAATCCTTCCTCCTCTCCGGTTTTCCTATTTTTTCAGCCGATAGAAGGTGCCCGACGCGGAGGCAATCAATCGGCTTTCCTCGTCCGTCACTTTGGTCTCCAGCACCACAATCGTTTTCCCCTTTTTGATGATGTGGGATTTGGCCGTCAGCCAACCTTCCCGAGCCGGAGACAGAAAATGGATGTTCAGGTCCAGGGTAACCGCCCCCCGCTCGATTCCCATGTCCTGAAACACCGTGGACCCCATGGCCGTGTCGATAAAGGTGGCAGTCACCCCCCCGTGCAGTATTCCCAGCCGGTTCCGCAGTTCATCCGTCACCATCATGCGGTGGATGTAGGCGCCGGACTCCTGGTCCAGCCCGAGGGATTGAAAATGCATCATCTCCTCGATGTAGGCCAGAGGGCTTTCCCGCGTCCGTTTCAACGCCTGAACCAGCTTGTGAATGGTGTAAATCTCGTTCTCGTTCAAGTCCTGAAGTTCTCTCCACAACCCATCCAGTGTCATTTCTCTTCCCATCCATTGAGACAATTTTTTTACCCTATTATCTTACCCGAAATCTCCCGGGGAAAAAAGACGCCGCGGAACCATCCGGCCCGATCTCCAATCCCCGCCGGATCGCCTCCGCCACCGATTTGGCCGGCGAACGAAGAAGGACGCACGACCGGACAAGCACAGAAAGCCCCATGATCTCTTCCCCCTCCGTCGCTTCCCTTCCGCCGGGCGAACCCGAAGGGAAGAAGCCGTCCGGCCGTCAGAGGCGGCATCGCCGCTCCCCACGACGGGACCGCCTGCTGGATCATCGAAAAAAACGGGTCCGCCGGCATGAGGGATTCGATAATTTCTGCATCGCCGGCCCGAAAAAAGCGGCCCCTTCGAAACCGCCCCGGCCCGGTTGACGGGACCCTCGATAACCCGGCCCGCCGGAACCCGCCCGATCGGCGCCCGCGCCGGATCTTCCTTCGCGTCGGCGTCACATGGCCCCAAGCCCCCATGGCCCGGCCCCGAACGGGGAGACTTCCCGGAGAAATCCCGGCGGCCCAACCGCCCGGGCCGGTGCGCGGGGAGCTTCTCTTCCATCAGATTCCATACAAACTCTGCTCCCCCTCCTCCGGAAAAATCCCCTATCCGGCACTCTGGCCCCGCGTTCTCTTCTTTGCGTCCCCGCCGACCGTCTTGCCCAACTCCGGGGATACGGACTAAGATAGAAATATGTTGCCCTCAAGAGGTGAGAACCATATGCCGTCCACCCACGAAAACCGTTCCCTCTCCGCTGCGGATCGAAGCAGCCTGAGCGCGACGCGCCGGATCATCATAACAGCCGCCCTCATGGTGGCCATGTTTCTGGCGGCGGTGGAAGCCACCATCGTCAACGCGGCCATGCCCACGGTCGTCTCCGCCCTGGGCGGACTCTCCCTGTACAGCTGGGTCTTTTCCGCGTTCATGTTGGCCAACACGACGACGGTGCCCATCTATGGCAAGTTGGCCGACCTGTACGGGCGCAAGCGGGTGTTCATCGTCGCCGTCGCCCTGTTTGTGGGAGGTTCCGCCCTGTGCGGGCTGGCCGGATCGATGGAACAACTGGTCCTTTTCCGGATCATTCAGGGACTGGGGGCCGGCGGGGTTCTCCCCGTCGCCCTGACCATCGTCGGAGATATTTATCCCTTTGAACAGCGCGCCCGCATCCAGGGGTGGTTTTCTTCCATGTGGGGACTGGCGGCGCTGATCGGTCCCTTTGCCGGCGGCTGGACGATCGACCATTTCTCCTGGCGCTGGATCTTCTGGTTCAATCTTCCCTTCGGCCTGCTCGTCATCACCATCGTTGCCGCCTTCCTTCCGAACCGGAAGTCGGACAAACGGCTCCGGATCGATATCGTGGGCGCCCTGCTGCTGATGCTGTCCGTCTTTGCCTTTCTGTTCGCCACCCAGCAGATGGGCAGCCTCGGGTGGCAGGCCCCGGCGGTGTGGCTTCTGATGATCCTGGCCGCCCTGCTTCTTTTGGCCTTCGTCCTGTGGGAACGGCGGGAGAGCCAGCCCTTTCTTCCGGTGGAACTGTTCAAAAACCGAATCATCTATTCCAGCAACCTGACGGCGTTTCTGACGGGGATCGGCATGTTCGGGGCCATCTCCTTCGTTCCCTTGTTCGTCCAAAGCGTCCTGGGAAAAAGCGCCACCCTGGCCGGGCTGGCCATCACGCCCCAGGTGCTGGGTTGGAGCACCGCTTCCGTCGTGGCCGGGCGGTGGATGCTGAAAAGCGGCTACCGCCCTCCCATTCTGACCGGAGTGACGCTGATCAGCGCGGCGGCAGCCCTCTTCATCTTTATGAATGCCCAAACCCCCTACGCGCTGGTGCTGGGTTCCATGTTCATCCTGGGGCTGGGTCTGGGACTGTCGATGACCAGCTATATCGTGGCGGTGCAGAACGCCGTGGATGCGGATCGGCGGGGAGCGGCCACCTCCTCCCAAATGTTTGCCCGCACCCTGGGGGGAGCCGTCGGGGTCACGATCCTGGGGGCCGTGATGATCACGCGCCTTCGGGCGCAAATCGACTCCTTCCTCTCCTCCCGGCAGGGAAGCCTCGATCCGGAGACCATCCGGCAGCTTCGGGAAGCGCAGGGGATCACCCATCCCGAGGGGCTGGCCTCCCTGCCCGAACAGGTGGCCGGCCAGGTGAGCCAGTTTCTGTCCCAAGCCCTGGACTCCACCTTCTTCACCGCCGCCGCCCTCAGCCTGCTGGCCCTGGCCTCCGCCTATTTCCTGGTCCCGGGTGGAAACGCCAAGTCCCTGGCCGCCGGGAAAGGGGACTGAACGCCGCATCCTCGCAAAGGGGGGATGAAGAAATGGACAACCTCACCCACGGACTTCTGGGCTACGCCCTGTATGCCGCCACAGACACAAGGGACCTGAGCCGGAAGGAGCGGGCCGGATATGCCGCCGCCGCCGTCATCGGCGCGGAAATCCCCGACATCGAATCCTTCACCACCTTTTTCGGGGATGAGGCCTATCTCACCTGGCACCGCGGCTTCACCCACTCGTTCCTGTTCTCGCCGGCCATGGCGCTGCTGGCCTTGGGCATCGTCGCGCTGTTCAACCGATCCGTCCGCTGGAAAAAGGCATACCTGCTGGCGCTGGGCGGAGTGATCGTTCACATATTGTCCGATCTTTCCAACAGTTGGGGAACGGGCATCTGGGAGCCCCTCGACCACGGAAGGTATTCGCTCGGCATCCTGCCGATCGTCGACGCCGTGATCCTCCTGATTTTGCTCTTCGCCTGGCTGGCCCGTCGCTTTGCATCCCGCGCCAGGGCTTTTCGGTGGGGCTTGGCGGCCATCGCCTGTTACACGGCATTGCAGGGAATCCTGGCGTCGGCGGCGGTGGAGCGGATTCCCGACGGCTACGACCGGATTGCCACCTCCGCCCAATTCGTCCCCACCCAGTTTCAGATCATCGTAAAGCGGGGAGACCGGTTCGAATACTGGCGAACCACGGCCCTCTCCCGGCCGGTCAAGGAAAAAACGATCGTCGATGACCGGCATCATCCCGCCGTCCCGCGGGCCCTCGAAGACCCGGATGCGAAGGCCATCGCCCGCTTCGCTCCTTTCTACGGAGCCGCGGTGACGGAAAAAGCCGACGCCTACCGGGTGACCATCTACGATCCGCGTTTCCGCCTCGTCCGCCCCTCCCTTCTCAGCAAAACAGTGGCGGTTCCGAAGCAATAGGGCGCAAAAAGGGGCCGCCTCCCCGGGCGGCCTCAAACGGCCAAATGCTCGGTGATGTTCACCTTTTCCACACGCCAGTCCTCCTCCCGGTGATCATACACCAGGTGTGTCAGGCTGGCATTTTCCAGACGGGTCACACCGGGGCCGTAACGTCCCCGGCTCACCTTGGCCAACGCGGCGTTGATGCTCCCCCCGTGGCTGACCGCCAAAATGCGGCCGCCCCGGTGAAGGCCGACCAAATGCTCCAACTGGTTCATCATGCGCTCCTGCAACGCGGATAGGGATTCGATTCCGTTCTTCCCCTCGACGATCCGCCCGGGCCAGTCGGGAAAACGGGCAGCCACTTCCTCCTGGGTCAGGCCTTCCCACTCCCCCATGAATCGCTCCCTCAGTCCCTTCAGCGTCACGACGGGAAGGGCCAGCTCCCGGGCGACGATTTCCGCCGTTTGAACGGCCCGCTTCAGGTCGCTGGAATAGACGGCGTCAAACGTTTCGGACTTCAGGCGTTGGGCCAGCCGCTCCGCCTGGAAAAGGCCCGCGGGACTCAAGGGCACGTCTTGATGGCCCTGAAATCGACGTTCCCGGTTCCAGGCCGTTTCCCCGTGTCGGACCAGATAGACGTGCGTCTCCACCCTTCTCTCCCCTCCTTTTTTCTCCTCCCCGCACCCCATTTTACCACGCGGGTTTTCCCGTTCCTTTCTTTTCATATGCTTCAAACCGGCGCATTCTTTCCCTTTTTCAACGCTTCTTCATATAAGGGGAGGAAGCGGATGAGAAGGCACGAACCGGCGGGGAGGCCGGATGCCGACCTTTCGGGAAAATGTGTTTGCAGAGAAGATGCGTCCCCAAGGGGGCACTCGGCGGGCTTTCCGAATTGCGGGTCCCTAGCGCGGCTTTCGCCGGGCACTCGTTCATCGCCGCCCCTTTTCCCATCCGCCGCCGCAAATCCCGCGCCGCAGGCACCCGGAAAACTTAAGCCGGCTTTTGCAGGGAAAGCCATGCCTCAAAATGTTCCTTTTCGCCCATGGCCCCGTCCGCGGGCAACCTCCCGGAATCCCGGGGCGGAGCGTCCCGGAGCCCGCGGCGGAGGGTGCTGCCCCATCGCCCGCCAAAGGCCGCCGCAAAAAACCAAAAAATGCGAAGAAAATGCGCATTTCCGTGTCGCTCCCCGCTTGGCACGGGAATTCAAGGGGATTTTCATCCCCGGAAAGAAGCGTCAAAAAAGGACGGTTTCCCGGGAGTATTATGCATTCTCCGTCCGTCCGCGAACCTTCGCCAAGCAAGGATGAGAAGAGGCGGCCAAGCCGCCCTCGAAGACGGAAACCCCGCCGCATCGTGAAACCGCCCGAAACCGCCCGGAAGGCGATCCCCGGATGTACGGAGGGGAGAAAAGAGGCTTCGCGTCCTTTCGTCACGCCGGCGTCCCCGCCGGCTGAGAAACTGCATTTCTCCGCCGCTCCCCGGTCAAACGGGATGCCCCTTCACCGGATCTTGAGACGGCCGGCAAATGGCCCGAGACAAAAACCCGGCCGGGGCGGAGCCGAAGGAGGCCGTCGCCGCGCCGCCTGTCTTTTTCGCCGCTCCCCAATCCCCCTTGGGAAAGCAATGCCCGCCTTGTCCCGGAGGAGGCGCGTCCCCCCTCAACCCGGCCTTCATCCCAGACCCATCCCGGGATTTGCCTGTCGTCCGACCGTCCGTCACATCCGGATCAGCTTGCCGCTCCGGTTTCCCAACTGACAGGGCCTCTTTGTTTCCTCATCCCTTCATATCCTCATGAATCTTGTACAGCTTCCGCCTCAAATCCTCCCGGTCCATCCCCCACGGATCTTTGCGAACCCGGCCCTCCAGCCGGGACAGCTCGTCAAACACCTTGCTGTCCGTGGTCACATGGACTTTTCGTCCCGGGAACCGATCCTTCAACCTTTCGTGCACATCCTTGCGGATGCTCCGCAAAAAGAAACGATTGAAGTTGGTCACCTTCAATCCCACATAAAGTTCATCCTTCAGCGCCACCGCCACCGCCTCATCCACCCGGCGGTTTTCCTTCGCGATTTGTTTCGTCTCCTCCAAGGCCGGCCGGTCGATGACCGGCAACTGGGCAAGTTGTCGATCATCCCCGGGCTTTTCCGCCACTTGGCATCCCGTCAGGAGAAGGGCCAGGATGAGACAGGTCGGCAAAAACCCTTTCAACCCTTGTACCTCCTTTCTTCCCTGCAAGATATTATGGACACTTCCTCTGCATAAAAACCGGCCGGATTCCTCATCATGTTATACGTAGGAAGCGGCCGCAAAATGGGAGGTGCCGCGGCCGTAAGGAACCGCGGGTTCCAGGGATGGGATCGAAAGCGGGGGCCGGGATGAAGGTGGATCCCTTTGATGCAGCCGGCCTCCGCCCTGATGAAACAGCTCTCCGACCTGAGGGCAGTCGAACGAAGGCGCGCGGACGGATCTTCAGGCTCTCCTTCTCCGTCCGCAGCCCGGCGGCCAAGTGTCCGCGCGGTCCAAGTCAATTCCCTTCCTTCGTGAAGCTGAGGTGAACACACATGTCCGACACAAACCAAAACAACACCCCCGCTCAACAGGAATACCAGGACTTCGCCAAAAAAAGGGATCCGGGCCGTCCCGTGTTAAAAAATTGCATCCTGGCCTTTTTGTCGGGGGGAACGATTTGTCTCCTCGGCCAACTGATCTCCACCTTCTACATGCGTTTTTTCGATTTCACCGAAAAAACCGCGGGAGATCCCACTGTCGCCACGCTCATTTTTCTCTCCTCCCTGCTGACCGGTCTCGGCGTCTACGACCACATCGCCCAATGGGCCGGCGCGGGGACGATCATCCCGGTGACCGGCTTTGCCAACGCCCTCACTTCGTCGGCCATTGAACACCGGTCCGAAGGCTTTGTCCTCGGGGTGGGGGGCAACATGTTCAAACTGGCCGGATCGGTCATCGTCTTCGGGGTCTTTTCCGCCTTCATCATCGCGACCGTCAAGGTGATCCTCCGCGGATTGGGGGGGATGTGAGTGCTTCAGGGGCAAACGTGGATTTTCGACAACCCCCCGACGATCACATCTTCCGCCGCCGTGGGCGGTCCCTTTGAGGCGCAGGGCCCCCTGGCCGCGGATTTCGATCTCCTCTTTGACGACATGTGGCTCGGCCAAGACAGCTTTGAAAAGGCGGAGAAAAAACTGATGGAACAGGCCTGCGACAAGGCCATCCAAAAGGCGGGCTTGCAAAAGGAAGACATCCAGTTTTACCTGGCCGGCGACCTCCTGAACCAGATCATCACCAGCAGCTTCTCCGCCCGGACCCTGGCCATTCCCTATCTCGGCCTGTTCGGGGCTTGCTCCACCTCGATGGAGGGGCTCGCTCTGGCCGCTCTGATGGTATCCGCGGGCTATGCCGACCGGGTGCTGACGGCCACCGCCAGCCACAACGGCGCCGCCGAAAAGCAATTCCGCTATCCGACGGAATACGGCTCCCAAAAGCCGCCCACGGCCCAATGGACGGTGACCGGAGCCGGCGCCGCCGTGGTCGTTTCCGGGGGAAACGGGCCCCGGGTGACGGCGGCGACCATCGGCCGGGTGGTCGACATGGGCATCACCGACCCCTTCAACATGGGAGCGGCGATGGCCCCCGCGGCGGCGGACACCATCGAGGCCCACTTCCGCGATTTGCGCATCTCCCCTGCGGAATACGACCTGATCCTGACCGGGGACCTGGGACGGATCGGCCATCCCCTTGCGGCCGAGTTGCTGGCCAAACAGGGGCTGGAGCTTCCCCCGGACCGTTTCGGTGATTGCGGATTGATGATCTACCGGGAGGACCAACCCGTTCAGGCCGGTGCCAGCGGTTGCGCCAGTTCCGCCTGTGTCACCTACGGGCATGTGCTCAACCGGATGCGCCGGGGAGAACTGAACAAGGTCCTGATCGTGGCCACGGGCGCCCTTCTTTCCCCCTTGAGCTACCAACAGAAGGAAAGCATTCCCTGCATCGCCCACGCGGTGGCGATCCAATCCGGTTAGGAGGGAACAGGCATGATTTTTTTCTGGGCCTTTGTGGTCGGGGGATTGATCTGTGTCATCGGACAGCTTCTGATCGACGTGTTCAAACTGACGCCTGCCCACACCACCAGCACCCTGGTCGTCGTGGGAGCCCTGCTGGACGGCTTCAATCTGTATGAGCCGCTGATCGATTTCGCGGGAGCCGGTGCCACCGTGCCCATCACCAGCTTCGGCAACGCCCTCGTCCACGGCGCGATGGCCGAAGCGGAGAGGCACGGGCTGATCGGAGTGATCACCGGGATATTCGAAGTGACCAGCGCCGGTATCTCCTCTGCCATCATCTTCGGTTTCCTGGCGGCGTTGATCTTCCGGCCGAAAGGCTGATCTCTCGATCGGAAGCTTTCCACGCCCCGCTTTTCTCCCCCTGCTGATCATCCATCCCGGCCGCCTCCAATAGAGAGGCGGCCCGCATTCCGTGGACAAGCACCCTCGCAGACGCCGGAACCCTCCCTCCTCCCTCCCCCTGCCGTCCCGGGATCCTCCGGCCGCGCATGGGACGGATTCAGGGCCATTTACGGAAAACGGGAGACGGTCACATATTTTTTATTTTTAAAAAACCCTGCCATGAAAGCGGAATCATTATTCATGTAAGTGCATTTTTCTTCACTTCCGCAACTCCCCCCGAACGCAGGATCGGGGTGGAGCAGCCGAATCATCAACGATATAATATCCCTATGAAATCTTTGTGAATCCCGACCCCCGCCTCCCGCCAAGGCCCTGCGGGACGGCCGGAGGCGTGCGGAACGGCAATATGCGCTTTTTGTTTGTGAATATCTCTCTTTTCTCAATCTTGTCATGTTAAATAAAAAAATTTCATGAAGGACAAAGACCGGAAAGCTGTCGCAGGTTGCAAGTTCCCCGAAGTTTACATAAATCAAATAAGAATGAATGGAGGTCGATCTATGCACAATCCCTTTGAAATGGCTCAACAACAGGTCGCCCACGCAGCCAACCTGCTCGGGCTGGATCGCAACGTCACGGAAATCCTCCTGCATCCGACGCGCGTTCTCTGCGTTTCCTTCCCCGTGACCATGGACGACGGCAGCACCCGGATCTTTCACGGGTACCGGTCGCAGCACAACGACGCCATCGGGCCGACCAAGGGAGGCATCCGTTTTCACCCCGATGTGACCATGGACGAAGTCAAGGCCCTCTCGATGTGGATGACCTTTAAATGCGGCGTGGTCGGCCTGCCCTACGGAGGAGCGAAGGGGGGCGTCGTCTGCAATCCGAAACAGTTGTCCAAAGGGGAACTGGAACGGGTGAGCCGGGGCTTCATCCAGGCGATCGCTTCCATCATCGGACCGGAAAAGGACATTCCGGCGCCGGACGTGTACACCAATGCCGAAATCATGGGCTGGATGATGGATGAGTTCAGCCGCATGCGCCAATCCTTCACCCCCGGCGTCATCACCGGCAAGGATCCGATTATCGGCGGTTCCCTGGGACGGGATAAAGCGACCGCCCTCGGCTGCGTCTTCACCATCCGGGAAGCGGCGGAGAAACTGGGGATTCCCCTGGAAGGAGCCACCGTCGCCGTTCAAGGCTTTGGCAACGCGGGCCGCTACAGCGCTCTTCTTCTGCAGGAATTGGGCTGCCGGATCGTGGCCATCAGCGACTCGCAGGGAGGCATCTTCAACCCCGGCGGGATTGATCCGAAGGAAGCCGTCAACATCAAGGAGAAGACCGGATCGGTCATCCATTTCACCGACTATTTCAGCGATCACACCCGGCAAATCACCAACCGGGAACTTCTGGAACTCGAGGTGGACATCCTGATTCCCGCCGCCTTGGAGGATCAGATCCACGAAGAAAATGCGGACCGCATCCGCGCCAAAATCGTGGCGGAGGCGGCCAACGGCCCCACCACGCCGGAGGCGGACCGGATCCTCTACAACAAGGGCATTCACGTGATCCCGGATATCCTGGCCAACGCCGGCGGCGTCACCGTCTCCTACTTCGAATGGGTTCAAAACCTCATGAACTATCACTGGCCGGAAGAGGAAGTGAACAGCAAACTGGAACAAAAAATGGTGGAGGCTTACCACAACGTTTACCGGATGCATCAGGAGAAAAAGGTGGACATGCGGACCGCCGCCTATATGGTGTCCATCGCCCGGATCGTCAAGGCGATGGTGGCCCGGGGCTGGATCAAGGAGCACCAGGCCGTTCTCCAGCGGTGACTCCGTCAATCGGGCGCTTGCCGGCGAAGGCAGGCGCTTTTTTTTCGAGGCGACATCCATCTCGGGAAACCGGATTGACCCCTCTCGATTCTTCCTTCGGTTTCCGCCGCCGGGCGCCGATGATTGCCCCGGGGATTGCGCATACTGAAGGAGCGAAGCTTGCTGGCTGCAAGGGGGATGGGACGTGCTCACCATTCCGGTCGACCGTTGCACTCAGCTCCGCCTGTTGGAGATGAGCCACGCGCAGGCAATGTTTCGGCTGGTGGCGTCCAATCGCGATCATTTGCGACCGTGGCTTCCCTGGGTGGATCGGATGCGGGTGGAATCCGACGCGGAAAACTACATCCTCCGGTCCCTGGGCCGCTTTTCCGCCGGCACGGAGGCCCACTTCGGCATATGGTTCCGGGAGATGCTAGCAGGGTCCATCACCGTTGAGCGGATCGACGCCTGGAACCGGGTGGCGGAAATCGGATACTGGCTGGGAAAAGAATTCGTGGGGAAGGGAATCATGCGCCGGTCGGCCGCCGCCCTGATCGATTACCTGATCGAAAAGCGGGCGATCAACCGGATCGAAATCCGCTGCACCCCCGCCAACATATCCAGCCAGGCGATACCGCTTAGCCTCGGATTCCGGATGGAGGGAACGCTTCGGGAAGCGGCATACCTTAAGGGAAGGTTTCACGACCACCTTCTCTTCGCCATCACCGCCGAGGAATGGAAGAGGCGGAAACAAGGCGAGGAGGAGACGCAATGTCTCCCGGCCGGCGGCCCGTCGGAACTCCCCGGAAGATAAAAAAGGCCACCTAGCGGTGGCCTCAAATCGCCGCAAACCCCAAAGCCCGGGAATCGGAGGCGTTTTTTCGCCCCGGCTCCGCGCGGCGAAACATCGCTTTCTCCGACGCTAAGCCGAGACCGCCAATTCACTCCTTGACGGCACCGGCCGTAATCCCCGAAATAATCCGGCGTTGAAAGATCAAAACCATGATCACCAGAGGGATCGTCACGATGACGGAGGCGGCGGAAATCTCACCCCAGGGAATCGTGTAGCGGCCCTGGAACAGGGCGATGCCCACCGGCACCGTCTTCATCGTCTCCTCGGTGTTGATGGTCAGGGCGAAGAAAAACTCGTTCCAGGCGGCGATGAAGACGAGGATCGCCGTGGTGAAGGTACCGGGAACCGCCAGGGGGAAGATCACCTTCCAGAAGGTTTGCATCACGGTCGCTCCGTCCACCCGGGCGGCCTCCTCCAGGTCATAGGGAATTTGCCGGTAAAAGGCGGTCAGGTTCCAAACCGCCAGGGGCAAGGCAAAGGTGGTATAGGGAATCACCAGCCCCAGGTAGGAGTTGGTGAGATTGACCGATTTCACGAAAAGGTAAATGGGGGCAATGGTGGCGATTTGCGGGAACATCGACACCATGAGGAACAGACCCAGCACCAGGGTCTTCCCGCGAAAGTGCAGGCGGGCGATCGCATAGGCGGCGATGGCCGCCACGAACACGCAGTAGATGGTGGTCAGGGATGCCACGACAAAGCTGTTCCACAGATAGGAACCGAAGGGACGCTGCGTAAAGACCCGCACATAGTTGTCCAGCGTCGGATTGGACGCGAACAGCTTAAAGGCGCTTTCCCCGAACAGCTCGCCGGGGGGCTTCAGGGATGCCAGAAACTGCCACAAAAAGGGGAAGAGGATGACAAAGACGAAGCCGACCAAAAATACGTAAAATCCTGGACCTGCTTTTTTCCGCATCCAATCACCCCCCTCACCGTTTGCGCCCGTCGCTGATGAGATCGGAACCGAGCAGTTTGACGAAGATCATGCTGATCAACGCCACGCAGATGAAAACGATGACGGACAGGGCGGAACCGGCTCCGAAGTTCAGCTGGGCGAACATGGTTTTGTAGGCGAAAACGGAGATCGTTTCCGTCGAATTGGCAGGTCCTCCGCCGGTCAACACATAGATCAGGTCGAACACCCGGAAGGCATCCAGGGTCCTGAACAGGAGGGCCACCAGGATGGTCGATTTCAGCATCGGCAGCGTAATTTTGAAAAACTGCTGCGTTTTGGAGGCGCCGTCCACTTCCGCCGCCTCATAGAGGGATTGGGGAATCGTCTGCAGGCCCGCCAAAAGGAGCAGGGCCATGAAGGGCGTCGTTTTCCAGACATCGGCGAAGATGACGGCAAACATCGACCAGAACTTGGTGGTCAAAAGGACGCCCATGTTGGGAATCAGCCCGATCTCCGTGAAAATCTTAGCCATCACGCCGTTTTGACCGTCAAAGAGGAACCTCCACATCAAGGCGGCGATGACCGTGGGCAGAGCCCAGGGAACCAACACCGCGGCCCGGACAATCCCCCGCCCCCTGAACTGTTTGTTGATCAGGACGGCGATCCAAAGTCCCAACACCAGTTCCAGGAAGACGGAGATCACCGTAAACACCGTCGTGTTGGCGAGGGCGTTCCACAACCGGGGGCTGTTGGCAAACTCCAGATAATATTTGAAACCGACAAAGTTGGGCTCGATGATGGTTTCCCGCCAGCCGTTCACCAGTCCGAGAAGATCGCTCTGTTTCTGCAATTTGTCCGAGTCGATCTCCTTGATTTCGGCATGGATCTTTTCCAGCTTCTGTCGGGTTTCCAAGGCGAGCTCCTCATCCACCTTGGCGTATTTCAGCTTTTCCGGAACGGGTTGGAAATTGTTCAGCAATTCATTCACTTGATCCAGCCGCTCGGACACCTGGCGATGGCCCTCGACGGCGTTTTTCAGCTCTTCCAGGTCTCTCTTGATGCGCTGGAGCTGATCCTTGACATCCTCCGGCGCCTGCCGGATTTCGCCATCCAGGGCGTTCATCAGGTAAGGAACCGTGTCGGCGTAGCGCTCCACGTCGATCCCGTAGCCGCTTTGGATCTGGAGCTTTGTCGGATCGTTCAGCCGAATGTCGTAAAGACTCATCCAAAAGGAGCGAAGCACCGGCCAAATCGCGATCACGAGGATGATAGCGAGTGCCGGCAGAACCAACAGGTATCCGATATGTTTTTCGGACAAACTTCTCCGCTTTTTTTCCATGAATTCTTTCACCAACTTTGACTGTTCCTCAAGATCAAGGGCGGAGTCGCAATGTCCCCGCGCCTGGGCGCGCGAGGCAGGGAAAGAGGGTGGAAGCCGCCCCCTTCAAAGGGGATGCGGCTTCCTCCTCCCGCAGAGGAAAACCTTATTTCACCACTTCCTTCAGCTGCTTCTCCATGTTCTTCACGGCTTCCTTCGCGGATTGCTTCCCGGCCAGCGCCTTGGAAACTTCGACCTGGATGATTTCGGAGATCTTCGGATATTCCGGGGACACCGGACGGGGAATCGCCGCGCTTACCCCCTTGACAAAGTTCTCATCGGCATAGAGGGGGTTGGCCTTTTGCACTTCCGGATCGTCATAGGTCGGAAGGTACGTCGGGGAGTGGCTGTGAAGAGCGGAAATCTTCTGCCCCTCCGGTCCCGAGAGGAACTTCACCAGCTCCCAGGCCTCCTCCTTGTGCTTGGAATACTTGTTGATTCCGATCATCCAACCGCCCAGCGCCGCGGCGGATTCCTTGTCCCCCTTCGGCAGAGGGGCCACTCCCACCTTGTCCACGACCTTGGATTCATCCGGATTTTGGAGAATCGCAAACATGTACGGCCAGTTGCGGGCCAGCACCGATTCCCCTTCCTTGTACATCTGGTGGGTTTCCGGCTCCTTGATCGCCAGAATGTTGCCCGGCACCGCGCCGGATTTGACGACTTCGATCATCTTTTCCAGACCCTTTACCGTTTCGGGGGAGTTGATCACCACATTCCCCTTTTCGTCCAGGATCCGGCCGCCGTAGGATCCGGCGAATTCGATGAAGTTGCAGACCAAACCTTCATATTGGGCGGCTTGCATCAAGAAGCCGGATTTGGTGCCCTTCTCGCCCTTGTGCTTCTTGGCGAGATCGATCAGCTCATCCCAGGTTTTGGGGGGATCCTTCACAATATCCTTCCGGTAATACAAAAGTCCCGCGTCGATAAATCGGGGCATCGCCCACTGCTTTCCGTTGAAGTTCCCCGCCTCCACCGCACCGGGGATGTACTTGCTCATGTCGATATTGTCCCTCTGGATGAAACGGTCCAGATCCTGCACGTAACCGGCCTGGGCAAATTCCGCCGGCCAAATCACGTCCATGTCGAACACATCGATTTCCGAAGACTGGGCGGAAAGCATCGTCACGTACTGATCGTGGCTGACGCCGGTGTCCGTCGGCATCTCCTTGAACTTCACCTTGATGTTCGGGTGTTTCTTCTCAAAGGCTTCAATCAGTTTCTCAGTGGAGCCCGTGTCATCCTTACCCCGGGCGTACACGATGGTCACCTGCTCGCCTTTTCCCTCATCCGATCCGCTGTCGGAACTGCCGCAGGCGACCGTCGTCAGCATCAACGCCAACGCCACTCCGACGACACCGATTTTTTTCCATAAGTGCATGGCTTGTTCCCCCTTTGCAGCTTGGATTTTCCGTCTTTCAGCGATCCCGCGTCCCTCGCTCCCGGCCATCACCCCCTTTTAGTCAAGTTTCACCAGTTCGCCCGTCCGCGACGAACGATAGATGGCATCCAAAATCCGGTGGATATACACCCCGTGTTCCGGGGTGCAAATGGGAGAGGCCGTCCCTTCCATGCTGTCGATGAAATTTTTCAACAGATGGAGGCGGTCATCTCGGCGGGCCGGCCGGATCACCGAATCCACCGGCGTGTTTCCCTCCTCGTGAAACAGGGCGATCTTCCGGTCCTGAAGATCGACGGCGGCGCCGCCCTCGCTGCCGAACAGGTTGACGAAGACCCGATCCCGCTCCACGTAGGCGGCCCAGCTGACATCCAGGGTCAAGGTGACTCCCCCTTCAAACCGGATCATCGCCACCGCCAGGTCCTCCACATCGAAGACTCCCCGCTCGTCGATCGACCCGTAGCTGGACAACCCCTTTTTCCGGGGACCGAACACCCCGTAGGTCTGGCCGAAGACGGCGAGGGGCTTGGGGAAGCCCATCAGCCACAGGGTGAGGTCCAGCATGTGGACGCCGATGTCAATCAGGGGGCCCCCGCCGGCCCTTTCCATCGACGTGAACCAGCTTCCCCAGCCGGGAATGCCGTTCCTGCGGATCCATCCCGTCTTCGCATGATAGATCTGGCCCAATTTCCCTTTTTCGATCAGTTCCTTCAGCAGGAGGACCTCGCTGTGGAAGCGGTTGTTTTGACCGATCATCAGCACCCGGTCCGTTTCCCTGGCGACCTCCGCCATCTGCCGGGCCAGATCCCCGTTGATGGCCATCGGTTTTTCGCAGAGCACATGCTTGCCCGCGCGGAGGGCCTCAATCGCCACCGGTGCGTGAAGATCGTTGGGCACGCAGACGAGAACGGCATCCACGTCTTCCCGCCGGATCAAATCCCGGTAGTCCCGGTAAATGTGGGGAATCCGGTGCTTCTCCGCCCGTTCCCGCGCCTTCTCGACGGCCACATCGGAAATGGCGGCCACTTCCGCGCGGGGCTCCTTTTCCAACGTCTTCAAGTGCAACTCGGAAATGCCGCCTGCCCCGACAATCCCGAAACGCCACTTCTTCCGCATGGTTTCACTCCACTCCAATTCGTCACAGTTCCACGCCGACGATCCGTTTCTCCCGCGCCGACTGCAGGGCGGCCAGAATGACGCCGAGGGACTTCATCCCCTCTTCCCCGGGAATGAGCGGAGGCGTCCCGTTGAGAATGCTCTCCAAAAACGCGTCGATCACGCCGCTCTTCGTTTGCCCGCCTTCCTCGTTGGTGGCGATGGGCCCCACCCGGTGTTTTTCCACCTGGCCGTCGGCCCGCTCGACGATCAACGGATACTCCGGATCGGCTCCGATGCGGATCAGACCCTTTTCGCAGTAAAGGACGGTGCTGTTGTCCTCGCCGGGAACATGGGTCCAGCTGGCCGCCATGGTGCCCATCACTCCTTTGGCGGTGCGGAGGATGAACACCGCGTTGTCATCCACGTCCGTATCTTCCTTGTGAAGCGTGTCGACGAAGGCGCCCACCTCGACGATTTCATCCTTGAGCAGCCAGCGGATCAGATCCACTTTGTGGATGCCCAGATCCCCCAGGGCCCCCAGGAAAGCTTTTTCCTTGCGGAAGAACCATCCGCCCTTCCCCTCGACGCTCCAGCTTTCCGGTCCGCCGTGCGCGAAGGCGGTTCGGAAGGTGAGGACGCGTCCCAGCGAGCCGCTTTCCAGAATCTCCTTCGCCTTCACATGGGGCGGCATCAGCCGCTGGTTATGGGCGATCATCAGCACCACGCCCCGCTCCTTCGCGGCCCGGATCATGGCCTGGGCCTCATCCCGGGATGTCGCCATCGGCTTTTCGCACAGGACGTGCTTGCCGGCCTCGGCGGCGGCAATGGAGATGGGCGCGTGATACACGTTGGGCGTGCAGACGCTGACGGCGTCGATGTCCGGCCGCTTGAGCAGCTCCCGGTAATCCGTGTAGGCGTCACCCCCGTACCGGCGGGCAAAGGCCGCCGCCCTCTCCTCCACCGCGTCGCAAAAGGCTGCCAATTCCACCTCCGGATGTTCGGCAAACTCGGGAATGTGCCGATGCTTGGCGATGCTGCCGCATCCGATCACCGCCACCCTCACTTTTGCCATGTCGCCTTTCCTCCTCTGCTGGTTCATATCCTGTATGGAGCAAGGTGCGCCGCCGCATCCCCGGTGCGGCGCACCCCTTCTTCTTCTCCGCCCTGCACCGCATCTGGTTGGCGAAAATTACACCCACCACATCTCGCCGAGAGTTTCTTTGGGCATGACCTGTTTCAAGTTTTCCACCGCCTTGTGGAAGCCCTCTTCGATGGACAGGAGGGCATCCTCGTGCTCGATGCTGACCACGTAATCGTAACCGACCAGGCGCAGCGCGCTCAAAATGTCCGCCCAGGTCTTCAGATCGTGTCCGTACCCCACCGTGCGGAACAGCCAAGCGCGCTCCTGCAGGTTGGCATAGGATTGCATGTCCGTCAGACCGTACATGTTCACGTTGTCCTGATCGATATAGGTGTCCTTGGCGTGGAAGTGGTGAATGGCTCCCTCTTTGCCCAAAATTTTGATCGCGGCCACCGGATCGATCCCCTGCCACCACAGATGGCTGGGATCCAGATTGGCGCCGATCACCTCGCCGACGGCCTCCCGCAGGCGCAGCAGGGTGGCCGGCGTGTGGACGAGAAATCCTCCGTGCAGCTCCAAACCGATCTTCACGTTGTGATCGGCGGCATATTTTCCCCATTCCTTCCAATAGGGAATCAGTTTCTCTTCCCACTGCCACTTCAAAACTTCCCGATACTCGTTGGGCCAAGGCGCCACCGGCCAGTTGGGGTATTTGGCCCCTTCGTGGTCCCCCGGCGTCCCCGAAAAGCAGTTGACCACGGGAACCTCCAGTTTTTCAGCCAATTGAACGGTTTTTACAAAGGTTTCGTGGGATTGTTGTGCAAACGATTTATCAGGCGATAAAGGGTTTCCGTGGCAGCTTAATGCGCTGATCTGCAGCCCTTTTTGTGCAACCGTTTGCTTAAATTCCTTCAATTTCTTCTCATCTGACAACAGCTCATCCGGATTGCAATGGGCATTCCCCGGATAATTTCCGGTCCCCAGCTCCACCGCGTCCAGTCCGGCTTCCTTGACGTAATCCAGCATTTCCTCAAAGGGCTTCTGCGCAAACAGAACGGTGAACACACCCAGTTTCATCGATCGATCCTCCCCCTTTGATCAAGGTTTTGGCTTTTGCCAAGCGAATGAAGCCGCTTTCCAAAAACGACGGCAACACCTGGGATTCCCCAAAAGGATCCGATCCCCCCCCAACCGGCATGTAGTGCGGGAAAATGCTTCGCGTGAATCATACGATAGGATTCCGCGAAATGTCAAACTCTTTTTTGTCATGAATCGACGCCGATTTTTGCAAAAAAGCGAAGGATTTCCGGCACAGGTCCCCCGCCCTTCCCTGAAAGGGGTTACACATTTTTAGAATATCTCACTCCCCGGCGGGTTTACAAGACTGAAAAGTTTGTCAAAATATTCCCGGACATCGGAGGCCGCCCGACCTTTGCCCTCTTCCCCATTTCCCGCTACAATGGGGGATGATCCCTTCGGACTGCCCCCGGCTTGGATCCGAGCATATAAATCTATTGAAGGCGAACGGAGGACGAGCGAAAAGCATGAGACTCAGACGAAAACCCCATGCCAAGGAGATGGTCCGCAGCCACCCCCTGGTCGTCAACGAACCGGAACAGATGCGGGGGAAATGGCGCGCCCATTTCGGCAATGACAATCCGATTCACGTGGAACTGGGAACGGGAAAGGGGCGTTTTCTCTCGACCGTTTGCGCCCTCAAACCGTCCGTCAATTGGATCGGCGTGGACCGGATCGAGGAAGTTTTGCTGATGGCCTTGAAAAAGGCGGATGAGGCGGAATGCGAAAACCTCCGCTTTTTGTGGACGGACGTGTCCCGCCTCGCCGAAATCTTCGCCCCGGGCGAAGTGGACCGCCTTTATCTCCACTTCAGCGATCCCTGGCCCAAGCGCCGGCACGCCAAGCGCCGGCTGACCCATCGGCGGTTTCTCGCCCTGTACCGGCAGGTGCTGAAGCCCGGCGGCGAAATTCTGCTCAAGACGGACAGCCGCGACCTGTACCTGTTCACGTTGGAGGAGCTGGAAAACGCCCGCTTTCGCGTGCTGGAAAAGAGCGAAGATCTGCACCGAAGCCCCTATGCGGAAGAAAACATCATGACCGAATACGAAGAGAAATTCGTCTCCAGGGGCCTTCCGATCTACTACGTTTTGGCGGAACCCCTCCCGGAGGAGGAACCTCCAGCGGAAAACCCGGAAACTTCGCCGGTGGAGCGCCGACCCTCCCATTCGACATCCGACGATGCGAAAAGCTCCCTGGACGCCCCGCATCCAAGGCGTTGACTTTTCCCGCCCAACCCTTATAATATTGATTTGTATGGCTCAATGGACCCGCTCCTAGGGGACTTGAGGATGGCTTGCAAAGGATAGGTGATGGATCACCCTCACTGGTTCCGCCCCGATGGCTTGGCCACCGGGTGTCCCGCTTTTCGCCGCCATCCGGAAAGCGCGGGCAAGTTCCAGCGGACCAGCCACCCTGTCATTTGCAATTACGCAAATGATGAAAGGAGTCACTTTTCAATGGCACGTTACACAGGACCTCGTTGGAAATTGAGCCGCCGCCTCGGCATCTCCCTTTCCGGCACGGGCAAGGAGCTGAAACGGCCGTATCCCCCGGGGCAGCACGGTCCCGGACAGCGGCGCAAGCTGAGCGAATACGGTCTTCAGCTGCAGGAAAAGCAGAAAATCCGCTTCATGTACGGCGTGAGCGAAAAACAGCTCCGCAACCTGTATATCCGATCCGGCAAGCTGAAGGGCGTCCACGGGGAAAACCTTCTGAAACTCCTGGAGTCCCGCCTGGACAACCTGGTTTACCGGCTCGGCTTCGCCCGCACCCGTCCGCAGGCTCGCCAGCTGGTCGTTCACGGGCACGTCACCGTGAACGGGAAAAAGGTGGACCGCCCCTCCTATCAGGTCAAACCGGGCGATGTGATCAGCCTCCGGGAAAAAAGCCGGGACCTCGCCATCGTGAAGGAGGCCCTGGAAAATCGGGATTACCTCCCCGATTACCTGTCCTACGACGAAAACAAGATGGAGGGTACGTACGTCCGCCTGCCGGAACGGGAGGAACTGCCGGCGGAAATCAACGAAACCCTGGTCATCGAGTATTATTCGCGTTAAAAAACGATATGCGGTTTCCGGAAAAAAATCCGCCGACCCGCTTGGGTCGGCGGATTGTTGTTTTCTCCCGCCTCAGGTCAAACGTCCTCCTCCCGGACCCCGATCCGAAGGATCGGCCCCTCCGCGGGATCCCGACGCTTCCGCATCCGGTTTCAGGAAGGAAGCCCCCGTGGCGGAAAGAGGAGGTATAGATTTCGGAAAGGGGACTCCGTTCCGGACGGATTCGACCCATGCCTCGTAGCGGTCAATGAGCAGCCCTTTGTTTTCCCGGTATATGCGATCCAGTTCGAAGACCGGATCCGGGTGGTAATCCACCCGGAAGTCGACGTAGGGAAAACCGGCCAACGCCACAACCCGAACGGCCGCGGACCGCTTTCCCCGCCGGTCCCCTCCCTGCAGATCCCCGGCGATCAGGGCGGCGAGAAGCCGTTCCGCCAGGGGACCCACGCTTTTCCGAAACGCTTCGGCCATGTCGGAAAGCACGGTCTCCGTTGCCAGACAGTTCCCGATGACGACAAAGTCCTCCCCCGTCAGATGTCCCCTCACATGATCATTCTCCGCCCCGGTGTGAACGGCGATCGTTCCGTTGCGATCGACGATGGCCAGTTGCCGCAACTCCCGGCCCGGATCCCGAAAAAGCAGCCTTTCCAGGACTTCCTCGCTGCACATTCCCCGCTCCAGCATCTCCATGCCGTGGAGTCCGAAAGAAGGGTTGACCCAGCCCTGAACCACCATCGCTCCCACACCCGACCGGACGTAGGGAGCGTAGGCGCCCACCCCCGGGAAATGGGAAGCCACTGCGGCGCCGAAGCGGCCGGTTTCCCTGCAACGGGCGACCACGGAAAAGGTGTGGAGAAACATGCGGCATCACCTCGAATCAGGCGGCAAGCACCAGAGGAAACCCTCCGTTTCCCCTGGTATATGCATATGCCTGATCCGCCGCAGAGGGAAGGAGACAAAATCAGTCCTCTTCCGCCAACCAGCAGGCGACCCGGTGCCCGCCGACGGAACGGAGGGATGGCCGATCGATCCGGCAACGCTCCACCACGTGGGGGCAACGATCGGAAAAGGGACATCCCGGCGGAAGCTCCGACAGGTCGGGAGGCTGTCCGGGAATCGGAGTCAGATCTTTTTCTCCCTCCGGCTTGGGGAGGGAAGCCAGCAAGCCGCGGGTGTAGGGATGGCGGGGGGAGGCAAACAGCGATTTGACGGGGGCCTGCTCCACGATCCTTCCCGCGTACATCACCGAGACGGTGTCACAGGTTTCCGCCACCACGCCGAGATCGTGGGTGATAAGGAGAATCGCCGCTTTCGTCTGCTCCCGAAGATCCCTCATCAAATCCAGAATCTGCGCCTGGATGGTGACATCCAGCGCCGTGGTCGGCTCATCGGCGATCAACAATTCCGGCTGGCCGATGAAGGCTGCGGCAATGACGCTCCGCTGGCGCATCCCCCCGCTGAACTGATGAGGATATTGTTTCGCCCGCACTTCCGGAGAAGAGATGCCCACCTTCCCCAACATCTCCACCGCCGCAGACCAGGCGGCGGCACGGCTCCTCTTCCGGTGAAGCTCGAGGACTTCGCCCACCTGTCTGCCGACCCGGTGCGAGGGATTGAGGGAGGTCATCGGATCCTGCAGAACCATGGAGATTGCATTGCCGCGGATCCGGCACCACTCCTCCTCGCTCTTCTCCAGCAGATTCTCCCCTTTGAACCAAATCTCCCCCTCCACCCGTTCACCGGATTTCCGACCGATGAGGCCCATGATCGCCTGGGCCGTCACGCTCTTTCCACACCCCGATTCACCGACCAGAGCCATCATTTCCCCTTTCCTCACCTGAAAATCCACCCCGTCAACGGCCCGCACCGTACCCCGGCGGGTGTCAAAAGAGCACCGGAGTCCCTTCACCTCCAGAATCGCATCCACCGGCTCATCCCCCTTTTTGGATCGTTTCGTCACAGGCGCTCCCCCCTCAGCCGGGGATCCAGGGCATCCCGGAGACCGTCTCCCAGCACGTTGAATTCCAGCACCGCCAAGGTGATGGCCGCTCCCGGAAATACGGCGATCCACCACGCCGCTTCCATCCAATTTTTTCCTTCATTCAACATGATTCCCCAGGAAGGGGTATCCGGCTCCACTCCGAGGCCGATGAAGCTCAGGGCCGCTTCCGCCAGGATGGCAAAGGCGAGGGATAGGGTGGTCTGGACGATGATGGGGGCCATCACGTTGGGCAGAATGTGTCGTCGGAGAATGGTCAACCGGCCGGCACCGAGAACCCGTGCCGCATCGATGAAGAGAGATCCCTTGATCTCCAACACCGCGCCGCGGGTGATTCGGGCGAAGATCGGGGTGTAGACAATGCCGATGGCAATCATCACATTGGTCAGACTGGCACCGAGGACGGCCATGATCACCAGGGCCAGCAGGATGTCCGGAAAGGAGAACAGGACATCGATCACCCGCGACAGGGCCGCATCCACCCACCGTCCGTAATAGCCGGCCGCCGCTCCGATCAACACCCCCGCCGCGAGGGCGATACCGACGGAAATGAGTCCCACTTTGAAGGAAATGCGGGCCCCGTATACCATCCGACTCAGGACATCCCGGCCGAAGGAATCGGTACCCAACGGGTGTTCCGCCGACGGCGGACTCAATACGGCGTTTTCGTCGATCCGATAGGGATCGTACGGGGCGATGAGCGGGGCAAACACCGCCATCAGCAAAAAGATCAGAATCAGGACCAGTCCGGCCAGCGCCAGCCGGTTTTGGCGCAAACGCAACCCGATCTCCCGCACGATTTCCCTCCTTTCTGCGTTCGACGCGGAAGTGTCAATACCGAATCCGCGGATGGATCAGGGTATACAGCAGGTCGACCAGCAGATTGATCACCACGAAAGAGACCGCGATAAACAGGATGCTGCCCTGCAGCAGCGCGTAATCTCGGTTGGTGATCGCCTGCAAGACCAGCTGACCCACACCGGGCAGGGAAAAGATCTGCTCAATCACCACCGAGCCGCCGAGGAGATACCCGACCTGGATGCCGAGAACCGTCACCACCGGGATCAGGGCGTTCCGCAAGGCGTGGCGCCGAACGACGATCCGCTCCGGCGCCCCCTTGATCCGGGCCATTTTGATATATTCCTGGTCCAGCACCTCCAGCATCGACGAACGGGTGATGCGCATCACCACCGCCGCCACGGCGGTCCCCAGGGCGATTCCGGGCATGGCCATCGTCTGCAGATTCCCGAGGGGATCCTCCCAGATCGCAACATACCCTCCGGAGGGAAACCAACCCCATTTGAGAGAAAACAGGAGAATCAGCAGCGTTCCGAGCCAAAACCCCGGTATGGAAATCCCCGAAAGGCCGAAGACCGTCGCCAGATAATCCATCCAACGGTTTCGTCGAACCGCCGCCTGAATGCCCAGGGGAATGCCGACAACCAGGGCGAACAGCACACTGATCGCCGTCAATTCCAGCGTGACCGGAAGGCGCTCCAGAATCGCCGTCAGGACCGGCTGGCCGGTGAAAGTGGAGTGGCCGAAATCCCCCTTCATCAGGTTGGAGATCCACAGGGCATACTGCACGTGGACAGGCCGGTCGAGCCCGTACTTCTCCCGCAGCATCTGCGCCTGTTCCTCGTTGTACTGGGCGCCCAGCATCACCGTGACCGTATCCCCGGGAACCAGGCGAACCAACAGAAAGACCAGAACGGAGATGCCGAACAGCACCGGGATCGACAAGGCAATGCGCTTCAATAGATACTTCGCCAACATCATCCCTCCCGGATCCGCGTCATGCTCCATCCATCAAAAAAGGGGATCAACCGCCGACAAGGGTTCGACGGCTGATCCCCAACCGTCCCGCTACCGGTCCAGCCAGGTTTCCTCCAAGGAAAGGGTGGTCACCGTGGGGTGAACGTCGAATCCCTTCACGGTTCCGTTCAGGGCCGCCGTCCGCTCATTCACATACAAGAAGACCATGGGAGCTTCCTCCGCGATGATTTTCAGGGCCTGACGGTAGATCTTCTTCCGCTCTTCCCGGTCACCGACAGTCCTTCCTCTTTCCAAAAGCGCATCCACTTGCTCGTTGGAATATCCCTGCTGATTCCACGGCGCTCCGGTATGGAACAGGTTGTAGGTGAATTCATCGGGATCGACAAAGCCGAGCCAGCCGACAACGGTCATGTCGAAGTCTCCTTTCCCCAGGGCGTCAAAGAAGATCCCCGATTCCTGGGCCGATACCTTCACATCGATGCCCACTTCCTTCAGTTGCTGCTTGATGATTTGCGCCGCGTCCACCTGGTAAGGAAAATCGGAGCCCACCTTCAGCGTCAGCTCGAGGTTTTCCTTGCCGGCTTCCTTCAGGAGTTGTTTGGCCTTGGCCACATCCCGCCGGGGATACAGGGTGAAATCAGCATGAGCCCAGTGATTGGGCGGAATGTTGCCTCCCTTCAACACCGTCGCCCGGTTCAATTTGACGATCTTGTTGATGGCTTCCCGATCCACCGCATGGGCAATCGCCTGACGCACTTTCACGTCATCCAGGGGCGGCTTCTTCGTGTTGAGACCAATGTATTCCCAAAAGGTTCCCGGTACAGACACCACCTCGACCGAGGAATCCTGCTCCAGCATCCGGGCTTCCTTGGCGGAAACATCCAGGATCATGTCCACCTCCCGGTTGCGCAGGGCCGTCATCCTCGCCGTCTCGTCGGGAATGGGGCGGAAGACGACTTCATCCAGATAGGGCCTGTCGGGGCGGTAATACCCGGAAAATTTTTTCAGGCGCAGATATTGATCCTTTTTCCACTCATCCAATTGGAAGGGGCCGCTGCCCGCATCGGCCCGGTCCAAGCTGCCGTCATGGTTCTCCACCGTTTCCCGGTCCACGATGGCGTTCATCGGGTAAGCCAGGTAGGTCAGGAAAGGAGCCATCGGCTGTTTCAGGCGAAAAACCACCGTATGGGAGTCGGGGGTTTCGATTCTGTCCACGGCGGAAAAGTGATCCCTGCGGACTCCCAGGTCGATGATGCGCTCGATGGAGTACTTGACGTCCTCCGAAGTCAGTTCCCGGCCGGTTCCATGGAATCGAACCCCTTTTCGAAGGGTGAAGGTATAGGTTTTCCCGTCCTTCGACACCTCCACCTTTTCCGCCAATTCTCCTTCCACTTCCCCGTATTTCTCGGTATATCGCATCAGGCGGCTGTACATGTTCTCAATCAGGTGCATCGAAGCGGCATCCGTCGCCTTGTGGGGATCCAGGGTTTTTCCGTCGGATTGCAGAGCGATGCGGATCGTTCCGCCCGGCTTCGGCGTTCCCCCCTCCCCTCCCGAGTCGGCCTCCCGGGAGGAGGAGCCGGAACAGCCCGTCCACACCAGCATCGTCGCGACGAGCAAAAACACCCAAATTTTTCTCATGAAAGACCTCCTTCTAAATATACGGATAATTATGTAAATTGCGACTAATAAGCGCCTCTGTTGCCTTTCCTACGCCAAATGCCTCTACTACCTGTGAAAACCACCCCAGCGGAAGTCGAGTGGTCGTGCATCGGGGTATCAAAAAGTTTTGAGGCGTATGCCCCTTAATGATAACAAACACAGGAAAAAGAATCCAAAGGGGAGAGAAGGAAAGAGCAGGGGCATCCTCCCCTTGGAGCGCCCCTGCTTCTCTCAGCTGTCCGGTCCTCCCATATCCTTCCTTGTTTCAGGATATTCGCGCTTTTCCTACGGCCAAACCGGGGTTTTTTCTTTTTTGCCCAGTTTTTGAAACAGGAGATGACCGCTAAAAAGAGGGTGTCGACCAAAACGATCGCGCATCTGTACAAAACATCATCATCCAACTGCACCGGAAATCCGGATTCTGAAAAGGTTCCCCGGCGGAAATGCCGGCGTGTAGGGAGACATCCACCCAGGGCAATCAAGATTCGGCCTCCTCTGATGCGGCCTTTTTCTCAACCTTTGATGCTTCAATCCCTTTCATCCCGGGGCATCACGGCCCGGGCAATCACCCCGACGGCCAGTCCCCAAAAGGCATTGGTCAACAGAACGCTCACGAAGGCGAAAACATTGGTGGCGGGTCCTTGCAGCTGTCCGGTCAGGATGGGAGAGAGCACCGCGCTGATCAGGACGGCGAAGATGCCGTAGACCAATCCGGTGAGCGTCAATGTCACGATCGGCCGGGAGAAGCGGGCCCGGACCGCAACCGCAAGCCACACGAGGGAAATGAGCAGGGTGACGGCGATGCTGGCGAAGGGTTGGCCGATGGCCCGGGACAGGCCGACCATGCTCATAATCGGCCTTATCAGCGCCAGGGCGGCCAAGCCCGGGATGAGAAGCCATTCCCGTTTTGATTGAACGCTGACCATGGGCTTTCACTCCTGTAAAATCCAGAGATGTCGCACAGTCTTTAGGTTCTCCTCCCATCGACCGGACCTATGCGGTCCCTTTCCCCATATCTCACCGGGACGGGAAGGGCCGCTTCTTCCGGATGGCAAGCCCGCTTTGCCGGTGCCGCTCATCCCGCCTCACTCCGGATGATTGCCGACGGCTTCGCCGACGTGAAACGGGGTGGTCACGCCCTCATAGCTCAAATGGAGCGTCATCCCGGCGGCGGCATGGTCCAGGTTGTGACAGTGGTCCATCCAGATTCCGGGGTTGTCGGCCCGAAACGCCACTTCATAGCTCTCCCCGGGGGCGACGTTGAGGGTGTCCGTCCACCAGGGACTGCCGGTGACCGGCTTTCCGTTTTTGCTCAGGACCAGCATGTGGTGTCCGTGCAGGTGCATCGGATGATCCATCGGACTGCGGTTGATGAAGGTCGTCTTCACCAGGTCCCCCTTTTGAACCATGAACGTGGGGGTGTGGGGGAACTTCTCACCGTTGATCAGCCACAGGTTCCGAAAGCGGCCGTTGAAAAATCCCATCCCGAAGTCAAAAACCATGGTGAACTCCCGGTCAAAGCCGCCGGACAGGTCCAAGGGAACCTCCCCCGGTTCGCCGTAGCCGGCGGGATCGAACAGCGAAAGGTCAAAAGGGTCGGGCGCCTCCGGCGCCTTCCCCTTCCCGTCGGGGGTGAACAAAATCCCGGGATCGTCGGGGCCGGTCCCCGCCGTCAACTTCACGGGCCGATCCGGCATGGTGAAGGTCACATCATAGCGTCCCCCCGCCGCCACCGACAGGAGCACATTCTTCAATTCGCCGGGGCGATGGACCTCGTTGCCGTCGATGGCCGCCACCTTAAAGGGCGTTCCGACCAGCGTGAAGAATCGGGGAAAGCTGTCGGCGTTCCCGAGGCGCAGCCGCACCTCGGTTCCCGGAACGACCCGCCGGTGCTGCAGTGTGTCGGCGTCGTTCAAAACCTCCCGGTTCCCGAAGAAATGGTACAGCAAGGAAAGATCCAACTCCTCGTCCTTCTCCGTCTCCTCCTCTTCCGGCAGCAGGACCAGGGGACCGAACAATCCCTTCTTCACCTGAATCGAGGAGGTCTGATGGGAGTGATACCAGTGGGTTCCCGTCTCCTCCACCCGGAACCGGTAAGTGTGCCGCTCTCCCGGTTTGACGGCGTTCTGGGTGAGGCCGGCCACCCCGTCTTCGGCGTTGGGGACGTCCACCCCGTGCCAGTGGATCGTTACTCCCTCTTCGATATCCTCGTTGATCAGAGTGACTTCCACGAGTTCCCCCTTCCGGGCGCGCAGTTCGGGGCCGGGCACCTGCCCGTTGAAGGTCCAGGCCTCCACGGTTCTTCCGGAGGACAGGCGCACCTTCTCCTTGCGCGCAACGAGGGTGTAGCGGCGATCCGGCTCAACGGTGCGGGGACCGGTCAGCTCCGTCACGCTGACCGCCTCTTTCCCATGTCCGGCATGGGCATGGCGGGAATGCCCGCCGCCCCCGTGTCCGACGGCCGGTCCGCCTCCGTAATCGATGCGCTCATGATTCATCATGCTCATGCGATCGGGAAGTTTGCTCGCCTGCATGGACAGGACGAACAGAATCACGCCTCCGGCCGCGATGCAGGCGAAAGTCGCCGCGCCCCGCATCAGGCGGAACCCGACCGAAGGGGACTTCGCCTCCCGGCGCAACCTCTGTTCCCGGCGGCGCTGGCGGCCCCACAGCAACGCCCCCAGCCCCAGAAAGGCCGCCCAGAAGAGGGTGAGGCGGATCGGAAACAGAGTGAGAACGGGATAAAAACAGAACTGGATATTGAAAAGAACCGCTGCGACAAACGCCGTCTGCACCGGCACCGCCACCCGCGGCGCGGCGACCGCTCCCCGCTCCTCCCCGCTGACGGGCCCCGTTCCTTGGCGATCCCGGGCCAGTCGCTTCAGCCTGGGAAGCGTGAAGAGGATCACGGCCAGGTGCGTAATCAGAATCGCCGGGAGGGCAAACACCGCCCATTCCCGGACGAACATCCAGCCGAACCGGACCAGCGTCATGGCCGCAAGCCCCACCAACAGCAGGCTGGTCACCAACGCCAGCCACAGAAGAACCCGACTTCTCCTCGCGCTTTTTCTCAGCTTTTCCCGCGAGGAGCGGAAGGGGAGCCGCCCGATGCGGTTCGCGGCCAGCCCCCACAGGAGAACCATGGCGAGCAATAGGAAAAACGCAAAACCCCATATGGATGAAAAAAGAATCGCGTCCATCACCTGATATCTCCCCTTGTTCCGTCCATGGCTCCAAGATAAAAAAAAAGCGGTCCGCATGAAACGAACCGCAGTCCCGAATCCCGTAAGACCCGGGTCTGAATTTGTTTCGGCGATCTCCGTCCGGCTGCCGGGGCGCTCCGTCCCGGGGGCGTTTCCGGGACCGAAAACCCGGCAACCCCATCCGGGCGTATAACGCGGGCTCCGCAAAGATTTCCGGGTCACCCTTCGAGGGTCGACGGATCCCAACTCGGCACCAGTCCTTCCTCCGCCGCCCGGGAGAGCAGGGTGCGGATGGCGCCGTATCCGTCCCTTCCCAGATCGGCGGAAAACTCGTTGACATACAGATTGATGTGGGCTTTGGCCACTTCCGGATCCATCTCCTGGGCGTGTCGCAGGACGTATTCCATCGGCTCCTCCGGATGGGACCAGGCATGGCGGACCGAAGCCCGGATCCAGCCGGCGATCGCATCCCGGTCCAAATGGCGACGGGCGATGATGGCGCCCAGCGGGATCGGAAGGCCGGTGTCCTTCTCCCACCACTCGCCCAGATCGACCAGCATATGCAGTCCGTATGAAGGATAGGTGAAGCGCGCCTCGTGGATCACCAGTCCGGCATCCACCTCTCCGGCCTGCACGGCGGGCATGATCCGGTGAAAGGGCATCACCCGGATCTCGCCCACGCCCCGGGGCACATGGCGGCTGACCCACAATCGGAACAGGAGGTACGCGGTGGAACGGTCGCTGGGAACCGCGACGCGTTTGCCCGCCAGAGAGGCCGGTTCCGCAGCCTCCTTGGTCAGGATGAGCGGCCCGCACCCTTTGCCCAAAGCGCCTCCGCAGGGCAGCAGGGCGTAATCCCGGAGCACCCAGGGCAGGGCCGCGCAGGAAACCTTGAGCACATCCGGCCCGTCCGGCCGGGTGGCCAGATAGTTGGTCACGTCGATATCCGCATAGGTGACGTCCAAGTCGGGGGCGCCGGGAATCAAACCGTGCACCCAGGCATAAAAAATGAAGGTATCGTTGGGACAAGGAGAAAAGGCGATTTTCATCCGAACACCTCCCTGATGACGGCACCCGCCTCCGCCAGTCGTTCCAATGCCGCTTCGATTTTCCAGGCCCCCCGGTTCCGCGGACCCACCGGGTTGGAGACGGCGCGGATCTCCAGAAAGGGGATTCCCATGTTTTGGGCGGCGACGGCGACGCCGAAGCCCTCCATCGCTTCGGCCGCCGCCCCCGGAACCCGCATCGCCCGCGCCTTCGCGGTCTCCGCCGTTCCGGTGGCGCAGGACACCGTCAGCACCGGGCCCACCACCACCGGCAGCCCCGCGCCCCGAAGGGCCTCCGCCAGGCGGTCCGACCTTTCGGCATCCGTCCGAATGCGGCTGCTGCCGAAACCCAGCCGCTCCAGGGGGAGAAATCCCTCCGGCGCTTCCGCCCCCAGGTCGGCAGCCGCCACCTCATCGGCCACCACCAGCATGCCCACCTCGGCCCGGCCGGGAAATCCGCCGCCGATGCCCGCGCAGATCGCCAAGCGATATCTTCGCCGGGCCATCCGCGCCGCCGCGCTGGCGGCCGCAGCCGCGGGGCCGACGCCTCCCGCCAGCACATCAAAGGGTGAACCGTTCCCCAGGCCGCGAAGAAGCGCGTTCCTCTCCGCCTCCACGGCGGTCACGATCAGCACGTCCCCGTCCGCCGAATTTCCGGCACCCTGTTCCACTGCCTGATGCCCCCTTCCTCCAACCTTCCGCCCATGAAAAACCCGTGTGGACAATCCCCGTTCAGTATATCACTCCATCCGGCAAGCGCTCCAGGGGAAAAGCGACGGCCGGCCAGCCCGCCGCGTTCCGGCGAAAAAAGGGGATGCGCCGCCGCGCCCCATCCAAGGGCAACGAAGCGGCACATCCCCTCGGCGAATCAATCCACCAGGTTGTGTCGATGGGCGTAAATCGCCGCCTGGGTCCGGTCTTCCACTCCCAGCTTGGAAAGGATGTTGGTGATGTGGGTCTTGACCGTCTTGACCGCGATGAACAGCTGATCCGCGATCTCCTGGTTCGATTTTCCCTCGGCGATCAGTTTCAGCACTTCCATCTCCCGGGGGGTCAGGGTTTCATGGGGTTCCGGTTCGCGATGGCGGCGCATCCGGGAGAGCACTTTTCCCGTCACCTGGGAGGCCAGGACCGATTCCCCCCGCGCCGCCGCCCGGATCGCCTCCGCGATCTCCCGGGCCTGGGAGGTTTTCAACAGATAGCTGAGCGCCCCCGCTTCCAGGGCGGGCACCACTTTGTCGTCATCGACGAAACTGGTGAGGACGATAATCTTCGGTTTGTCCGTCACACGCAAGATCTCCCGGGTCGCCTCGATGCCGTCCATTCCCTCCATGACCAGATCCATCAGGATCACGTCCGGCTCAAGTTCCGCCGCCAGCCGAACCGCTTCTTTCCCGTCGGAGGCTTCCCCGACGATTTCGATATCCGTCTGGGTGTCCAGGTAGGCGGACAAGCCCAGCCGCACCATTTCGTGATCATCCACCAGCAGCACCCGGATCATGGCTTCTGCTCCCCTTCTTCAACCACCAACGGAATTTTCACGTCCACCTGGGTCCCCTTTCCGGGAAAAGAGATTACCTCGGCCACGCCGCCGATCTCGTTGGCCCGTTCCTGAATCGATTGCAGGCCGTAGGTGGTTCTCTTCATCTTGTTCATGTCAAAGCCGACGCCGTTATCCACAATTTTGAGATGGATCTGGCGCGGCGCGGCAGTAAGCCGCAAGGTCACCGAAGTGGCCCGGGAATGACGGAGCACATTGGACAGCGACTCCTGCACAATCCGGAACAGATGGTCTTCGATCCCCTTGGGCAGGTCGGGAAGATCGCCAATTTCCCAATCGATCTTCAGCGGCTGTTTGGCTTCAAGCTCGGACAAAAGCTCCTCAAGTCCCTCCTTCAGCCCTTTCCCCTCCAGGGTGGCCGGACGAAGCTGCATCAGCAGGGCGCGCATCTCATTTTGCGCGTCGCCCGCCACCTTTTCCGCCGTCGCGATCCTTGCGTGCACGGGATGATCCTCGGGAAGGTTCTCCCGGACGGCGGACAGCAGCATGGAGATGGCAAACAACTGCTGGCTGACCGCATCGTGAAGCTCCCGCGCCAGCCGCTGCCGCTCCTCGGTCGCCACCGCCTGTTTCATCTGCTCGCGCCATTGGGCCTTCTCCGACGCCAATTTCTGCAGCGAAGCCACCTGCTGCTCCACCCGACGGGCCATCCGGTTCAGGTGCTCGGCCACCCGGCCGATCTCGTCGTCCCCCAGGGGCGGAATCCGGTGGGAAAATTGCCCCCGTTCGTATTTGAGGGCGGATTCCAGCAGGTTTTCCAGACGCTTCTTCAGCCGGTTGCCGAACCAATAGCCGGACAGGACGCCCACCGCCGCCACCAGCAGCAAAACCAGCAGGATCAGGGGAACCGAAAACGGTTCGCCAGCCCACAGGATGGCCGGATCCAGCCGGTAATATGCAAGGACGGCCGCCAGCACCAACGCGGACACCGCCAGACAGATCCACAGCGCAAAGCGCATGATCCGCCACTGAATCCGGGTCAATCGATTCCCTTTCATAGGACCCTCACATCGACATCGCCGATCAACAGGGAAACGGCTATTTTCACCCGGCGGGGAGCGTGACCGAATCCGGGGGTTGCCGCGTACACCCGGCAGCCGAAACCGCTGTGCCGGCGCTCCAGGATCTTGAGATCCCCCATGAGCGCCGTCGACACCACCGAAACGGGCATGTCGTAGGGCACGTAAATATCCACGTCGCCGATCAGGCCGCTGATGACGATGGTGCTCTCCCCGTCGGGAATGACCGCCTTGGACAGATCAAGGGTCACGTCGCAAAGGGCGTGGGAGAGCTGGAGATCCTCCAGCTCAAAGGGCCCTTCCATGCGGATATTGCCGATCAAGGCGCTGCGGGCGGGGCCCGCCCCTCCCGACCGCCCGAAGGCTTCTTCCGCCCGGAAGGACGATGAAGAATCGCTCCCTTTTCCCCGGGCCTCGCCTTCCCCAAAGAAATTCCCGTCGAGGGGATCATCCGCCCGCCGCTTCCGAAAACGGCCGACGAAGGGAACCGGCCTGTCGGTCAGCAGGCAGTATCCCACATAGATGAAGAATGCGGCGCACAAAAAACCGAACACGTTGATGCCCAGCACCCCGTGAAAAAAGGCGATCGCCGCCAACCCGAAAAAGAAGTATCCGATCCAGCGGTGAAGATGCTGATAGGCGATGTATCCGACGCCAAGCAGAAACAAAGGCCCGAGCAGGGCATAACCGAAATCGATCAGGCCCACCACGACGCTGATCCCGATAAACAACAGGGCGAACCCGACAGCCTGGTTTCGGAACCGCCGCACGATGCTCCCTCCTTTGAACCCTGCCCGGTCACCGGATCCGGATGTCGCCGCTGGTCGTCCGCAGCCGGATCGGATGCTCGCCGCTTCCGTGGGAACCGCTGACGCGACGCTCGCGTCTTTCCACCATCCTCATCGGGAAATCGACGTGGATGTCACCGCTGGTCACCCCTGCGTCCAGGGTGAAGCCGGCGCCCCGCGGCAAATCCAAGGAAACGTCCCCCGACGTAAGCGTGGCCTCCACCGGACCCGCCAGCCGATCCATCTGAACCTCCAAATCGCCGGAAGTCATCTCCACCCCGAGGGCTCCCGAATAGTTTCTCAGGCGCAAATTTCCCGATGTCAGGCGCCAATCCGCTTCCTCCGCCGACACGTGCCGCGCGTTGACATTGCCCGACCAGCTTCGGTGGCGGATTCGCCCGGCCTTGAGATGGCTCAGCTCGACGTCCCCCGAGTCGAGTTCCAGCTCCAACTCCTCCAAGACCATCGGCCGATTCTTGGACGGGCCGTGAAATTGCACATCTCCGGAATCCACATCGAGGATCAGGCTGTGGGCGTAATGCCGGGGAATGTGAAGGTCAAGCCGGAGGCGGTCCCCCATGAAAATCCAATGAAACCACCGTTTGCCGACACTGATGGAAACCGTATCCCCGCTTCGGTTGACGGACAGCGCGTCCTTGCGGCCGCCGCGCAATACCGCCGACACCTCTTCCCGATCGCCGGGAAGAATCCGCAGATCCAGGGCGGAACCCCGCACTTCGATCCGGTGGATTCCCCTGGAGGAAACCGCCTCTGTCGCCTCGTTTCCCAGGGTGAACCATCGGCCGACGCCGCTGTTGGCCAGGGCGCTGATAAACACCATCACCCCCAGCAGGATAAAGAACAATCCGGCCAGCTTTTTCATAAAATCGCCTCTTCAATCCGTCATGATCCCATTATATCTTAAAACACCCCGGAAAAATCCCCAAAGGGAGGGGACGTCCGGTGGCGGCCGATGCGGCCGGCACATCCCATCATTTGGGAGAAGGGGAGCCGATTTTCGCCGACAGACCCGCGCCGCGGGAAGACAAGGCGGAAAACCGGTCCCCCTGCCATTTGTCAGCCGCCCGCGGCCTTCCCCTCAATTCCCGGGCATTTGACCTCCGTCAGACTGCGCGGATCCGGAGCGGCGGGAGCGCATCTTCGCCAGTTCCTTTTCCACTTCGTCGGCATATGCAAGGTAGGAGCCTCCGGCATTTTCTCCCGCATGGGCATTGGCCTGGAGTTCCATCTGCGCGATCCGCTCTTCCATCCGCTCAAAACCTCTGATCGCGCTTTCGGAATCGATCTTGTGCAAAGTCGTGTGGATGCGCTGTTTGGTTTTGGCCGCGTTGGCCCGCGCGATCAAAGCATCCTTCTTGTCCCGAAGCTCCTGATACTTCTTCTCCAACCGGCTCAACTGTTCCTTGAGCTCCCGAACCTGTCCGGCGGTCTTGTCGGCGCATGTCCGGTATTGGTCGGCCCTGGCCTCCCAATGCTTCATTTCGGAGAGGGCTTTTCGAGCCAGCTCCTCTTCCCCTGCCTCCAGCGCCTGCTCCGCCTGCATCTTGCGACGGGCCGCCATCCGGAGCGCCTCCTCCGCCTGCCGTTCAAAGCGCTCCGCCATCACCTGATGCCGGATGATGGCATCCTTCGCCTTGTTGATCTCGTTTTCCACATCCCTGAGATACTGTTTGATCATCGCCCTCGGATCTTCCAAATGATCCAGCACTTCATGCACCGTCGCGACAACAATGTCCCTCACCCGTTTGATCATCGCCAATTCCCCTTTCTTCCTTCAATTGTCTTCCTTGTGCCGCTCCAAGAAGCGTTTCCATTCGCTTTCAAAGTCGTCTTCCCACCGGGGCTTCTGACCGGCCGCCTCCGCTTCCACGCCCGGTTCCCGCTCAAAACCCGAAGGCTCCCGTCCCTGACGGATCAGCGCCCAACCGAAATAGATGCAGACGGCCGCGATCAACAGCCCGATCAGGAACGGAATCCAGTTGAGCAGCAGTATCCCGCCGACAATCAGCGCCCCGATTCCGACCGCCCTGCCGCCGCCCGTTTCCGACGCCTTCCACTTTCTCCAGCCGTATACGAGCAGCCCCGCGGACAACAATAAGGCGAACAATCCCCCCAGATCACCGCCGATGAGGAACACCACCGCGCCCGCGATCAGGACAAGGCCTGCCGCCGTTTTTCCGTTCATGCTGTCCCCCCTTTCCTCTGCCTCCAGGATAAGGAATCCTCCGGATTCCCGGAACGATCCCCGGTTCGATTTCCTCTGCGACCCGGGTCCTATTTTCCTTGCTGGTCCGGCACGCAGGGCCGCCCCGGCATCAGCCGATGGGCTCCGGATGCGGCCGGCACCGGCCGCTTTTTAGGGCAAGGGGCCAGGATCATTTTGCACAGCCATAATTTGCAGCGAAGACAGCGCCTGCTGAAGGCCGTATCGGCAACCTGCCGCCCGGCGCCCCGGCGAGGCGGTCCCCGAAAGGACGCGGATCTTGAAACGGGGGCGGACCGCCGCAAACCGGCCGGGCGGGAAGGGATTTGCAAAGCGGATCGTAAGCAAGGCCAGGAGCGTCGATCAGGATTTCTCCCGCATCATCTGCGCAAACCAACCCTTGGGCAGATGGGAGCCCCGCCGGCGGTCACCGGGGGTTTTTCGCGGTGCCGCCTGACCGCGACGAGCTCAAGGTTGCGGCTCTCCCTGTCCGCATCCTCCTGCCGGGCGCGACGGAAATCGACCGAAGACGGGCCGTCGCGATCCCGATCCTTCGCGCCGGAAAATTTTGCCGCCGGGGCCCAAATCGGCGGCATGCGAAAAGAAACGGAAAGCCCATCCCGGGCGGCCTGCTCGCGCTCCCCCCGTGTTGAAGGCCTCCTTTCCCTATGTTCGGCCCCCGAAGCGCCCCGGGGCGATTCCCCCATGAGGCCCGAACCATCCTTCTCATCAAAAAAGGCCGCCAGTGGCGGCCGGGGATCGATTCAATCCCCATGATTTACGGGTATCTCCGGCGGAAAGGCCCCCTTCAATCCGTCAGCATCCATCCGCCCATCGTTCCGCCCAACCCTTCCGCGGCGACCCAGAGGCACTGGTCCCACCCCGGGATTTCCTCATTTTGGAATTCTCCCACTCGACAGTCTTCCATTTTCCGAAGGTGGGAAACCGATCCGGGCCGTCCCCCTCCGCCCGCTGACCCCTCGTCCATGCGGCCTTCCTCCTTGGCCCCGCCGCCAAACAAAAAAGGCCGCCTCCTCCTTCGGCGGCCTGAGATCGCAGGCAAGGAAAAATCCTTGAGGTCGGGCCCCGGCCGTGCAGCGGGGCCGTCCGGCGAAAAATCCGCTTTCCTCCGGCACTTCGGCGGCCATGCCAGCCATTTAACCGGGGGGAAGATCGGCATCCTCCTTCATCCGGCGGATCAGTTCGCGGACGGGCGTCAGGGAGACGTTCGGAAAAAGCTCCTTCATGGTTTCGGGATCCACCACGGCATCCCGTTCAACCATGTCGCGAAAAACCTCCCGTGAAGGCATCCGATCGGGAAACAGCCGGGAGCCGAGCCACAATCCCGCCTCGGCCAAGGAGGGCGGAACCGCCCATTCCTTGAAGGGTTTCCCCCGCTCCTCGCCGGCCAAACGGATCCAATCGGAGGGCGAAAGGGCCTCGGGCCCGCCGATCTCCACGGTCCGTCCGCGAACGCGCGGGTTGAGGGAAGCGTCGATCAGGCAGGAGGCCACGTCGTCGACGGCGATCGGGCTGGTCCGGACCGAAGGAAGCGCGTGCGGAATCCCCGGTGCCTTTTCCCACCAGTGGATGGCCGGAATTTGCAAATAGAATCTCCTGCCGGGATGAATGATGACGGACGAACGCAAAATGGAATGGGAAACGCCCGACTCGCGGACGGCCTCCTCCGCCCGCCACTTCGCCCGAAACAGGGCCGACCGGGCGTCCTGCGACGCATACATGCACGAAAGGTAGGTGATATAGGCGACCGACTCCCGCTTGCAGGCTTCGATCAGGTGTCGGACACCCTCCACCTCCACCCGTTCGATCTCCTCCGGCCTGCCGGGACGAAGCGGAGAAATCCCCGCCGTCCAGATCACCTGGTGCACGCCCCGGACCGCTTCGGCCAGGGCATCGGGATTTCTCACATCTCCCGCCACCAGCCGGACCCGGGAAAGGACGGGAGCCAGCCGCCGGATGGAGGAATCGGGACGCACCAAAGCGCGAACCGGTCGCCCCCGCTCCACCAACCGGACGACGACCCGGCTTCCCACCCGGCCGCTTGCGCCGATCACCAAGCAGGTTCCCGGAGTTCCTCCCGCCTCGTAGGACGAGTACCCACGCATCGGATCATCTCCCGTCTTGAAGATGCGTCAAGGGAGACGGAGCGGGATCTCCCCTCCTGCTATCCCTGAACCAATTTGACTTTGGCGAAACGGCGCTTTCCGACCTGGACCACCATCCCGTCACTAACGGGAAGTTCCGCATCCGTGTCGGTCACTTTCTCCCCGTCGATCCGGACGGCCGACTGCTGGATGAAGCGACGCGCCTCCCCGTTGGAGCCGGCAAGGCCCAGTCGGTTCAGCAGACGGACGATCCACATTTTCCCGTCCTTCAATTCGGAAGCGGAAATCTCCACCTCGTCGATCTCCTCCGGCAGTTTTCCCTGCTGGAAGACGGTGCGGAAATGGCGCTCTGCCTCATCGGCGGCCTCCTGTCCGTGATACATCCGGACAAAGGTGTGGGCCAGGCGCATCTTGGCGTCCCGGGGATGGAGGGTGCCCTTCTCCAGCCCCTCCTTGATCCGGTCCAATTCCTCCGGTGGAAGGTCGGTGGCCAGCTCGTAATACTTCAGCATCAGCTCGTCGGGAATCGACATCGTCTTTCCGTACATCTCCTTGGGCGGTTCGTCGATGCCGATGTAATTGCCCAGGCTTTTGCTCATCTTTTTGACCCCGTCGAGCCCCTCGAGGAGCGGCATCATCATGATCACCTGCTCCGGCTGGCCGTACTCCCGCTGCAGCTGGCGTCCCATGAGCAGGTTGAACTTCTGATCGGTTCCTCCCAGCTCCACATCGCTTTTCAGGGCGACGGAATCATAGCCCTGCATCAGGGGATAGAAAAACTCGTGGACGCTGATGGCCTGACCGCTGTGGTACCGCTTGGCAAAATCGTCCCGCTCCAGCATGCGGGCCACCGTGCACTTGGAGGCCAGCTCCGTCACTTCCATGAACGTGAGGGGTTTCAGCCACGTGCTGTTGAAATGGACCTCCGTCCGCTCAGGAGAGAGAATCTTGAACAGCTGCCGGGTATAGGTCTCCGCGTTGGCTTTCACCTCTTCCTCCGTCAATTGGCGCCGCGTCTCCGATTTTCCCGTGGGATCGCCGATCCGCCCGGTGAAATCGCCGATCACCAGTTGGACGATATGCCCCAGTTCCTGGAACTGGCGCAATTTGTGAAGCACCACCGTATGCCCGATGTGGATATCCGGCGCCGAGGGATCCAGTCCCAGCTTCACCTTGAGGGGCTTGCCCGTCTCAACGGAGCGGCGCAGCTTCCCGACCAGATCCTCCTCGGGAATGATCTCCGCCGTTCCACGGCGAAGAATGGCCAGCTGCCGCTCCACCTCCTCCCGCACTTCGGGGCGCATCTCGGTTTCCATCGACACGTGGAATCACCTTCCCTCCGTTGATTTGAGTCGCTTCGGGCCGATCGACCCGGGACCTCCCGCTTCCGGAAATCATAAAACCCCGTCCCATTAAGGGACGGGGTTTTCCCGCGGTACCACCCTTATTGAAAGCGCCGAGCGCTTTCCACTCTTCGGATAACGGGGAAAACCCCCCGTCGCGCTCCGGCATCCGCCGAAACGCGAAGGCTCCCGGGTGTAATTCGCACGACGGGGACCGCTGGTTCGCAGCAACCACCAGCTCTCTGAAGGGAACCGACCGCCGGCTACTGGGCCCGTTCTTCGCCTTTCTCACATGGATGAAAAAATTTTTTATCCCCGTGATTTTAAGTGATCCGCCCCTCCCTTGCTATGGTATAATATTACCGTACAATGAGGAGGGTAGCAAGCGATGGCAAAGGGAGATTTTCCGTCTCCTCCGGATCAAAACCGGACGGGGAAAAAACGCGTCCTTAAGGGCTTTTTTTATACGCTTTTTATCTGTCTGGTCGTCCTCCTTTCCCTCTCCCTGGGAGCCGCCGGTGTCGCGGCGGGGTACGTGGCCGCCCTGGTCAAGGATGAACCGGTTCGGGACAAGAATTATTTCGACCAAAAGCTTTCGGGCTGGCATCAAACCAGCTACGCCTATTTTCGGGATAAAAGCCTGATCGGTTCGGTTCGGACGCTGATCGGGGACCGCAAACTGGTGGAAAATGACGAAGTCAGCCAATATCTGATCGATGCCCTCATCTCCACCGAAGACCGGGAATTCTACAATCACTCCGGCATCGTCCCGCGCTCCCTCCTGCGTGCCGTCTACGAGGATTTGACCAATCAGAAGGTGGTCACCGGGGGAAGCACCATCACCCAACAGCTGGTCAAGCGGGCCATTTTGGAAAACTATTCGAAAACCTATGACCGGAAGGCCAAGGAAATTCTCCTCGCTCTGCGATTGGAGCGGATGTACAGCAAGGAGGAAATCCTGAACGCCTACCTGAACAGCCTCTATTTCGGGACCGGTTCCGGCGGCCAGCACTTGTACGGCGTGCAAGCCGCGGCCCAGGGGATTTTCGGGGTGGACGCCAAGGACCTGAACATCGCCCAGGCCGCTTATCTCGCCGGCATGATCCAGCGGCCGAACGACTTCAACCCCTTTAAAAAGGAAGGCCTGGAACGCGGCAAGAAGCGGATGAAAATGGTCCTCGACAACATGCTGGACAACGGGAAAATCACCCAGCAGCAGTATGAGGAGGCCCGCTCCTTCGACATCAAAGGATCCCTCACCAAAAAGAAGCAAAACGCCTACAGCCGCTACCCCTACATCATGATGGCCGTGGAGGAACGGGCGGCGGAGGCGCTGATGAGGGCGGACGGCCTCGATCCCAAGGAATTGAGCAAAAAAGGGCAGTATCAGGCGACGCTTCAAAAATATATCCAGAAGGTGCAGCAAGGCGGCTATCACATCTACACGACCATCGACAAAAAGTTGTATGACGCCATGAACAAGGCCGCCAAGAACCCCAACCTGTACGCCCAGCCCATCACATACCGGACAAAGCTGGGCGGCAAATGGGTGACGCTGAAGAACGCGACGGAGGAAGTCGGCGCCACATTGATCGACGTGGAAACGGGGGCGCTCCTCGCCTTTGTCGGGGGAAGGGATTTTGACAAAGAACAGAAAAACCACGCTCTCAATTCACCGCGTCAGCCCGGTTCGGCGATGAAACCGCTCCTCGGATACGGGCCGGCCCTCGACCGCGGTGTGATCACCCCCAATTCGATCATCATCGATGAACCCCTGAAAGCCCGGGGATCGTCCAAGGTATACCGAAACGCCACCGGCCAATACAAGGGGCCCGTCACGGCAAAAACGGCGCTCCAGTGGTCTTACAACATCCCGGCGATCAAGGTGTTCCGCGCCGTCGGCCTGGAGAACGGCTTCAGCTACCTCCGCAAGATGAACTTCCCCGTACATCCCTATGACGGCGAAGCTTCCGTGATCGGCGGTCTCACCTACGGTTTCACCGTCGAGCGGATGACCGCCGGCTACGCGATGATCGCCAACGGCGGCCAATTCAACGAACCGTACATGATCGAGAAAATCGTCGATTCCTCCGGAAAAACCGTTTACGAACACAAGCCGGATCCGGTGCAAGTGATGTCGCCCCAGGCGGCATACATGCTCACCGACATGCTCAAGGCGGTGGTGCGGGGCGGTACCGCCCAATATATCGGCAGCGGATTCGGAGGATATGATCTGGCCGGAAAGACGGGCACGACCCAAAACGAGTACGACCTGTGGTTCGTCGGATACACCCCCAAGGTGGCAATGGGCGTTTGGGTGGGCTACGATTACAACCACCGGATCTCCAACAGCAATCGCGCCAAAATCGTGTGGAGATCGATTTTCCAAGCGGTGCTGAAGGCAGACCCCAATCTGTCGCCGCGCCATCTCCGCTTCAAAAACCCCGGCGGCTTGCCGAGCCAGCAGAAATGCTTCGAGTGCGGACGGCAGAAGGAGTTTGAGAAACAGGACAAGGATAAAGGGGAAAACAACCAACAGCAGCAGCAACCCCGGCCCCAACCCCAGCCCCAGCCCCAACCCGGACCCGACAATCCCGGGGAAGGTGACGGCGGAAACCGCCAGATTCCCATTCCCCAGCCGCCGAACAATAATCAGAGCGAAAACACGGGTTAAACCCGTTTCCCATTTCCCACCCGCAAACATGCGGATGATGCCGAAACACAAAAGAGGGGCGGACTCCAGCCCCTCTTTTCCATTTCCATATCCCTTTCCCCATGAGGAGGGTGCCGCCGAGCGGGGCGGCACCCTTTTCGCCTTTCCGTTTATCAGATCGGGACAAGGCGGTCTCCACCGCCCGACAGTTCCTTCCGGACATTGGATCTCAAAGCAATCGACGCGGCTTCCATCCCCTCCGACCTGCGGACCGGCCCCCTCTAAAGCTTCCGATCCGCCTTCAGGCCGTCGAAACAACAGGCGCAGGGAAATCCCTGCGCCTTCATCGCTTCGTCAATCCTCCATCGTCGACAGGTCTCCCGTGGGCAGGCCCAGCTCCCAAGCCTTCAGCACGCGGCGCATGATCTTTCCGCTGCGGGTCTTGGGCAGCTTATCCCTGAATTCGATCTCCCGCGGCGCGGCGTGGGCGGCAAGTCCCTTCTTCACGAACTCATAAATCTCCTTCTTAAGCTCCTCGGAGGGTTCGTATCCTGCCCTCAGGGAGATGAACGCCTTGATGATCTCGCCCCGGACGGGATCCGGTTTTCCGATCACTCCGGCTTCGGCCACCGCCGGGTGTTCCACCAGTTTGCTTTCCACTTCGAAGGGACCGACCCGCTCACCCGAGGTGTTGATCACATCGTCCAACCGTCCTTGGAACCAGAAGTAGCCGTCTTCATCCATATAGGCGGAGTCGCCGGAGATGTACCATCCGGGAATGCGGAAATATTCGTCGTATTTCGCCTTGTTCTTCCAGATGGCCCGCATCATCGACGGCCAAGGAGTGCGGATGGCCAAGTGCCCCATCTGGTAGGGAGGCAGTTCGTTCCCCTGATCGTCCAGAATCGCCGCTTGAATCCCCGGGAAGGGACGTCCCATCGAACCCGGTTTGATCTCCATGCACGGATAGTTGGCGATCAGGATGCCGCCCGTTTCCGTCATCCACCAGTTGTCGTGAATGCGGCGCCCGTACACTTTCAGTCCCCAGCGGACCACTTCGGGGTTAAGGGGTTCTCCGACGCTGAGAATGTGACGCAAACGGGACAGATCGTATTTCTTGACGATCTCCTCGCCGGCCCCCATCAACATCCGGAAAGCCGTCGGCGCGCTGTACCAGACGGTCACACCGTATTTTTCCAGGGTCCGATACCAGTCGTCCGGATTGAACCGTCCTCCCCGGATCACATTGGTCACGCCGTTCAGCCAGGGAGCGAAAATGCCGTAGGAGGTTCCCGTGACCCATCCCGGATCGGCGGTGCACCAGTAAATGTCGTCCTCCTGCAGGTCCAGCACCCATTTCCCGGTCTGATAATGTTGGATCATGGCGTTGTGGACATGGAGCACGCCCTTCGGCTTTCCGGTGGAACCGGAAGTGTAGTGGATCAGCATCGGATCCTCACGGTCGACCCACTCGATTTCCAGTTCCGGGGAAGCCGCTTCCATCTCCTTGTGAAAATCGTAATACCCCTCGCCCAGCTCCCCTTCGATCTCGCCCACCAGAATGATGTGCTTGAGGGCAGGCAGGTCTTTCACCGGCACCCGTTCCAATAGCTGCGGCGTGGTGACGAGCGCCACCGCCTCGCTGTTTTCCAGCCGGTCCCGGACAGCCGCTTCCATGAAGGCCTCGAAGAGGGGACCGACCACCGCCCCGATCTTGATCGCGCCGAGAAAACTGAAATACAACTCCGGAGTGCGCGGCATGAAGATGAAAACCCGGTCGCCTTTTTTTATGCCCAACTTCCGAAGAACATTTCCAAAACGGTTGGACTTCTCTTTCATTTCCAAAAACGTGTATTGTTCTTCACGGTTCGCATCGCTGTAGTAGAGGGCGATCTTGTCGCGACGGTCGGATTCCGCATGCCGGTCGATCGCTTCATAGGCGGCGTTCACTTTTCCGGTTTCATACCAGGAGAAAACCTTTTCAACGTCTTTCCAATCAAAATTGCGGTAAGTCTCCTCATAATCTTTCATGTTGTTCCCTGTTGTCATCACCTTGATCCGTTCCGAATGATCCATCTCCGTTTCCCTCCTTGTTGAAAACGGCTTCATCACCAATCATTATAACACACATATAAACATTCGCAATTTCCGATTTAATTTATATGATCCCCTTTTATTTAAAAAGCTAGGAATCCCCGCATGCTTTCTATATAATGAAACCACACAAAGCACTCCCGGGAGGTGGCGGTTCGGCCCCATGGAGCACGTCAAACGGTACCACCGCAAAGTTCTGAATGCGAACGGAAAATGCCTGGTGACGGAAGGGCCCGTTTCCCCGGAAACCATCGAACGATACCCCTTCCACGAAGGGCTGGTGGCCTTTCGGCCGCCGGAACAGCAGCGAAAGGCGATGATCGAGATCGCCCGTCTTCCCGAAGGGCGAATCATCATCGCGCGGACGGAAGACACGATCGTCGGTTACGTCTCCTTTCTCTATCCCGATCCCTTGGAACGCTGGTCCGAAGGGAACATGGAGGACCTGCTGGAACTGGGAGCCATCGAGGTGGCGCCCCCCTACCGCAAATACGGAGTGGCCAAGGCCATGCTGAAAACCGCCTTCGCCGATCCGGCAATGGAAAACTACATCGTCATCTCCACGGAATACTACTGGCACTGGGACCTCAAGGGAACGGGACTGTCCGTTTGGGAATACCGCAAAGTGATGGAAAAGGTGATGGGCAGCGTCGGCATGGAGTGGTTCGCCACCGACGACCCGGAAATCACCTCCCATCCCGCCAACTGCCTGATGGCCCGCATCGGCAAAAACGTCCCTCTCGAATCCATCGAAAAATTTGACCGGCTCCGCTTCATCAACCGGCATTTCTATTAAATCATTCTGAATGGAAGGAAAAATTTAACCTCTCTTTTGGAAATAACCCCGGCTCAAACAGCCGCGGGATTTTTGCTTTTTATTTCCGCAAGCTTCCCGCATGCCCAAAGCGGTCCTCTCGTCCTTCGCATCGCGCCTGAAATGTTCCGAATCTTCCGCCCGCCTTTATTTCTTCGGGTTGAAAAGGTAGAATATAGCCAAAGAAAACAGCTTTTCGGAAAACGAGCAAAAGGGGATTTCATCATGCTGATCGAAGAAATCATGCACCGCCGTGTCCATACCGCCGGACCGGACACGACGCTGAAACAGGCCCTTCAACTGCTTCAGGAACACCGGATTCGCCACCTTCCCGTGACGGATGGGGACCGGCTCGTGGGCATTGTGACCGACCGCGATCTGCGGGAAGCCTGCCCCTCCATCCTGGAGAAAAACCCCCAGGACGACACTCTCGAACAGCCGATTTCGTCCATCATGAAAAGGGAGGTGATCACCGCCCATCCCCTCGATTTCATCGAAGACGCCGCCCGGCTCATGTATGAACACCGCATCGGCTGCCTGCCCGTCCTTCAGGAGGAGCGGCTGGTCGGCATCGTCACCCAGACCGATGTCCTTCACACCCTGATCGAGCTTTTCGGCGTCGACAGGCCCAGTCAACGGGTGGAAATCGAGGTGCCCGACCGAGCCGGCATGCTGGCGGATGCGGCCCGGGTGTTCCGCCAGCACAAAGCCAATCTCCTGAGCGTCATCATGCATCCGGGAACCCGCGAAAACACCCGGCGCATCGTCTTTCGGGCGGAGACGATGCTGATCGACGACATTGTCCGGGAGCTCCGGGCGGCCGGTCACCGAGTCCTGTGGCCACCTGTGGAAGACCAGGAGCCGGAGGGATCCAAGTGAAACATTCGGCCCTGATGGTCTACGGCGATGCATTCCTGCGGTACCGCTTTCATGATAGCCACCCTTTCCAGCCGAAACGAATCCAGCTCACCCTCGACCTGATCCGGTCCTTCGGATGGATTGAAGAAGATCAGTTGATTGCCCCCCGGAGGGCGGCGGACAAGGAACTTGCCCGCACGCACGAGGAGAGCTTTATCGAAACGGTGAAACAAGCTCCCGGCGGCGCCCTTTCCACGGAGCGTCTGGAAGCCTGCGGACTGGGAACGGAAGACAATCCCGTCTTTCCGGGCATGCACGAGGCGGCGGCCACCGTCGTCGGCGGCACCCTCGTCGCCGCCGAACAGGTGATGTCGGGGAAGTGCGAACACGCCCTCAACCTCGCGGGCGGGCTTCATCACGCCCTCCGGGGGCGCGCCTCCGGTTTTTGCATCTACAACGATGCGGCGGTGGCCATCGCCTGGCTGCGGAAGGAGTACGACGCCCGGGTTCTGTACATCGACACCGACGCCCACCACGGAGACGGGGTGCAATGGGCCTTTTACGACGACCCGCAGGTCATGACCATCTCCATCCACGAAACGGGCAAATACCTGTTTCCCGGCACCGGTTCCGTTTACGAACGGGGTCAGGGGCCGGGATTCGGAACCAGCATCAATCTTCCCCTGGACGCCTTCACCGAGGACGAGTCCTGGCTGGACGCCTTTCTCCGCGTCGTGCCTGAGGCGGCCCGCCGGTTCCGCCCCGATGTGATCCTGTCGCAAAACGGCTGCGACGCCCACCGGTACGATCCCCTCACCCATCTGTCGGCGACGATGCGGATCTACCGGGAAATCCCCCGGACCGTCCACCAGCTGGCCCACGAATTGTGCGACGGCCGGTGGATCGCCGTCGGCGGGGGCGGTTACGACATGTGGCGGGTCGTCCCCCGGGCCTGGACCTGGTTGTGGGCGGAAATGAACGACTGCGCACCGGAAGAAGCGGACATCCCGGCGGAATGGCTCAAGCGGTGGCAACCGGAAAGTCCCGTCGACTTGCCCCAAACCCTGCACGACCCGGACGGACTGTTTTCCCCCATCCCCCGCCGGGCCGAGATTACAGAAAAAAACCGGCGCACCACAGACCAGGTCCTGCAAATGATCAAAAACCACTTGTAAATCCGTCCGTAAAGGGGGGATCCCGATGCCCCGCCTCCTCCTCTTCGGCGCAAGCGGCGCCGTGGGCAAGGCCCTCGTCCGCCTGTTGGAGGCCGAAAACGCGTACACCGTTCACGGCACCTGCCGGAGCAATAGGCCTCCTCTCCCCGCCGAACGGTGCCACCGTCTGGATCTGGAGGATTTCCGAAAGCTCGAGCTCCTTTGGGAACGCATCCGGCCGGACGCGGTCGTGCTGGCGCTGCGGGGGGATTATGAGAAACAGCTTCGCTTCCATCGGGCCGTGGCGGAACTGGCCAAGGGGTCTTCCTGTGACGTGTGGTTCTGCTCCACTTCCGCGGTATTCGACGGTTCCGCAAAGAAGCCCCACACGGAGGAGGAAGCCCCCGCTCCCGAAAGCGAATACGGCCGCTTCAAGGCCGCCTGCGAAGAGATGATGGCATCCGTCCTGGGAAGCCGCCTCCGCATCCTGCGCTTTCCGGCGGTCTTCGGCAGGGACGTTCCCCGGGTGACGCAGCTTATGGAACGGCTCAAACGGGGCGAAATCGTCGAATACCACGACAACTTCTTCGCCAACCGCCACACCGACGAGATGCTGGCCCGGCAGATCGCTTTCCTCCTCCGCCACAGGCCGGAGGGAATCTTTCATCTGGGATCCGTGGATATCATGAGCCAGGCGGAATTCTACCGGGAACTGGTCTTCCGCCTGGGCTACCCGAAGGAGCGCGTCAAGGCGATCTCCCACCCCGCCGACCGCATCCTCGCCGTCCTGTCCAAGCGGGATTGGCCCGAGGAGTTGCGGATCACCCATGATGACATTCTGGATCACTTTCGAAGCTGAGTTTCCATTCTTGGAAGTGAGGAACTCTTTAAAGAACGTTCCCCTTCCCCCAAACTTAAAAGCCAGCCTTTCCCGCCTAGAAAAACATCCAAAATGCCCACAAATCGAAGCCTCCCGGCGCGCTTTTTTCAGCTCGGAACCCGCATCCGTCAACAAAGGGACACCCGGTTGAAAATCATCCGGGTGTCCCTTTCAGGCTTATCGGTTGATCTCCGCGAACGCTCTTCCTCAACCCCCGCTCAAACCGCGCCTGGCCTCTTCAGGCAAAATGGAGTCGTAATTCATGAATTGGATCATTTCGCGAAAATGGTTGGATACATCGCAGGTTCCGTATTCCACGTCGTCCGTTTCCTTGCCACCAATGAAAAAGTTTTTCCGATACCGTCCATCCACCTCGTAAAGATAGGTCACAAGACTAATTTCTCTTCCGTCAAAATACCTTTTCTGTACATTTTTCAGGAATAATTGTTGGCCAATTAATACATAAGCTTCTACCAGCTCAGAATCCAAGTTTTCGTTTAGATAAAGCACACCACAAAAACCTTTCTTGTTAAAGGTCATTTTCACAATATATTGAGGTCTATTTTTGTCAGAGATGATCACGACATAGGGCCTTTCATTTTCATGAAAATGTCTGGCTTGTTCATGGGAAAGCTTCCCTCTGGCCTTTTTTCGTATAGATCTCCAGCTTTCGTAGAACTCCGCAATCATGGTATATCCTCCTAGTTCGCTGGGTTCCCGTTTTCATCCCGAATTGTATTGTCCCACTCCCGGCAAAAGCCAAAATCTAAGGCACGCCATTCTTTTGAACGGGGACCTTAATATCCCCGTTGATACTATTTGTTTCCTCGTTAACCTCTTTCCCCATATCTCATCGGGACGGGAAGGACCGCTTCTTCCGGATGGCAAGCCCCGCTTTGCCGGTGCCGCTCATCCCCCCGTCGCACACCACGGCATAATCCGATCCCATGCTGCGCAGAAACTGGATGTGGGACTCATAACGGGCGAAATCTTCCTCCCGCTCCCACCCCGAACTGAACTGCACCGTGACCCACGCTCCCGACAATACCAGGCCGTACCGGGCCAAGAGGCGCTTCAGCGCTTCGGGATCCTCCGGAAACTTGCGGCTCATTTCCGTTCCGGAGAAACCGAGTTCCCGCATGTCGGCCAACACGGCCTCCGCTTCGTAAAAATCCCCCAGGTCGTCCATGTCATTGTTGATCCAGTTGATCGGCGAAATACCCAACCGCACATTGTAAAATCCCGACACCGGCCAACCACCTCTTTGACAGGGATGACGGGACACGCCTTTTCCGTGGATGAGTAAGCGTTTAACCCACTCAATATTCAAGGGTGGATGAGCCGGATAAATCGGCGGAGAGGTTCGATTTTCTGGCTAAACGTTTAACATCCTTTATTGCAAATCACCCGGAATATCCATTATTCTTTTTTGGGGAGATAGTACAAATCGCTTATTTAAAGGATATTCGCCAATTTTTGGATCACCTGACTCGTTTGGAATCGCTTTCAATATTTTTCAAAGGGGGTATTCGCGTGAAAAAGGGACTCGTCGTTTTGGTTTTGCTGCTGTTTGCAGCGGGAACCATCCTTCCCGGATGCCAAGCAAACGAGGGCGATTCCGGCGTGGTGACCATCACGGCGTGGACGCAGGGCCCAGAAGTGACAAGGCTGACGAATCTGGTCAAAGCATCCGAAAAATTGAACGAGGAACTGAAATCCCAGGGAAAAGACGTTCAGGTCAAGGTCGTCACCAAACAACTGGAAGTGAGTTGGGAAGATTACGCCAAACAGTTTATGCTCGCCTTCAAGGCCGGCAAAGCGCCTGACATATATACCACCGGCCATGAAAACATCGGATGGCTGGCCGACGGAAAGTATATCATGCCCCTTGACGAATTGAAAAAATCGGAAGCGTATGCGGATGTTTTCCCCGTGCTGTGGGAATCCGCCACTTACCGGGGAAAAATTTGGGGAGCACTGCAGGATACCGAAGTGCGACCCGTCTTTTACAACAAGGACATTTTGAAGGCAATGGGCTGGTCCGATGAACAAATCGATGACCTCCCCGAAAAAGTGAAAAAGGGTGAATTCACCCTGAAGGATATGACCGAACTGGCCGAAAAAGCGGTAAAAGAAGGAAAGGCCAAGTATGGCATCGTGCACCGGCCGGTCAACGGACCCGACTTCCACTACTTTAACTACCTGTTCGGCGGAACCCTCTACGATAAGAAGGAAAACAAGATTGTTCTGGACAAACAAGCCGTCAGGAAGCAGCTCGGTTACTTCCATGAAATTGCGCAAAAGAAATTGATCCCGAACAACTTGATCGCAATGGAATGGAAAAACGTCCACAAGATCGTGGTCAACGGACAGACCCTGTTCTATTACGGCGGCATCTGGAATGTCTTTAACTGGAGCTCCGACAATTTCCACGACAAACTGGGAAAAGTGGATGAAAAGTGGATTAACGAGCATTTCGGCATGATGCTCGTTCCGGCGGCGGAAAAGGGCGGAAAGCCCGTCACCCTGTCTCACCCGATGGTTTACACGGTAAATGCCAAAACAAAACATCCGGATTTGGTGAAGCGGTTGTTGGAGCTCGTGGCGGATCCCAAGCTGCAAACGGAGCACAATGTGAAAACCTTCCATCTTCCCATCACGAAGAGCGGCGCCGAGGATCCGGACTTTCAAGCCAACACTTCTTTGAGCAGCGTAAACTACATGACGGAATACACCACATTCCTGCCAAACCACGAAGGCTTCACCAAATACAGCAATGTGTTCTGGGATGCGCTGCAGGCCGTTGAGCTCGGAAAGCAAACGCCGGATGAGGCGGTCCAATCGATGGTTTCCCAGCTCAAGGTGGATCTCGGGGAAGATCTGAAAATCGTGGAATAATCCTTCGGCTTTGTATCCGCCAGGAATCTCCTGGCGGATACAACCGATAAGGGGAGGATCGGAATGGAAAAGGGCGTCGTTTCGGGCGGGATTCGGAAAAAAAGCCTGCCTTGGCTGATGCTTTCCCCCTTCCTTATCCTCGTCTTCGTTTTCTACTTTTTGCCGGTGGTTTTGATCGCCGTCAACGCCTTCACGGGCATGGATTCGGCTTTGGAGTGGAATTTCATCGGGCTTTCCAATTTCAAGAAAATGCTGCTGGATCCCAACATCATTGAAATCTTCAAAAACACCTTCATCTATGTTTTCTTCACCCTGCTGATCAATGTCTTCTTCGGGCTGGCCCTGGGCCTTTTGACCACTTATTTTATCCAGAAAGAGAATATCGGGCTTTTGTTCAGGACCATCTGGATGCTTCCGCGAATTTCTCCTCCGGTCGTTTACGTTCTGCTGTGGCTGTGGTTTCTCGACCCCAGTCCCTATGGCGTCCTGAACAGTTTGAGGGCGCTGATGGATTTGCCCCCGGGGGAATGGCTGACAAGCCACCCGAAGACGGCGATCATCCTGGCCAACGGCATGATCGGGGCTTCCTTCGGAATGATCATCTTTTCGTCGGCGATCAAATCGATTCCCACGGACCTTTTTCAGGCCGCAAAGGTGGACGGCGCTTCCCAATGGTCCATCATCAAAGACATTATCCTTCCCGCCATTCGCTGGCCTCTGATGTTCGTGACCATGTGGCAACTCCTGTCGCTGCTGACCTCTTATGAATACATTTTGTTGCTGACCGGGGGCGGACCGGGAGTGGAAAGCGAAGTGTTGGCCCTGTATTCCTACCACAAAGCCTTTGAGAGCTTTGAATACGGATACGGATCCGCCATATCCCTCGTCCTGGTTTTCGTCGCTTTGATCCTGTGTTTCATCCTCTGGAAAGTATTCGGCATGGAAAAGATGATGGGCGCTTCCAAAGTTGAATAGAAAGGAGTCGGATCATGGAAGCAGCATGTGAAAGTCGGGTTGCGGCTTCCAGGGCAGGGTTTTTGTCCAGATGGAAAAGGAGGCTCCCTTATATCATCGCCTATGGGGTGCTGGGAATCACCACCCTTCCGATCATCCTCATGTATTTGTGGCTGTTTTTGAACTCCTTTTCCACCCAGATGAAGTACGGGATCGTTCCAACCGATTTCACCCTGGAAAACTGGAGATTCCTGTGGACAAACGTGGAAACGGCGGGCGGCTCCGTTTTGCCAAACATATGGAAGGCCACCTGGAATTCGCTGATGTTTTCCGGACTGCTGACCGTCCTTGAGGTATCGATCGGCGTGATGGCGGGATACGCCCTGTCCCGGATGAATTTTCCGGGACGGCAAAGTCTGCTGAAATTGACGCTGATCCTGCACGCCTTCCCAAGCATTGCGCTTTTGATCGCCGTGTTTTTTATCCTCAATTTCCTCGGCCTGTACGACTCGCTGTACGGCGTCATTCTGGCCAAGACCGCCTTGCAGATTCCCATGACGGCCTGGATCATCAAAGGGTTCTTCGATGACGTGCCCTGGGATTTGGAATGGGCCGGCATGATTGATGGATGCAGCCGCTTCAAAGTTTGGTACACGATTGTCATCCCGATGGTCAAACCGGGGATTGCGGCCGTCAGCATCTTTTCGTTCCTGGCCGGCTGGTCGGAATTCCTGCTGCTTTATTCCTTTGTGATCAGCGATGAGAACATCACCCTGGCCACTTATTTGCAGAAGCTGTTGAACGACCCCAATTTGATCAACTACGGCCTCCTGAGTTCTGTCTCCCTGTTTTATATGATCCCCGTTCTGATCTTCTTCATCTTCACCCAAAAATCGCTGATGCAGGTGGCGATCGGAGGAGGAAAGCGGGTATGAAAATAGAACTGAAAAATGTCTGCAAGACCTTCGGCAAGAAGTCCCATGCCGTCAACGACCTGAGCATGACGATCGAAGACGGGGAATTTGTGGCTCTCCTCGGTCCGAGCGGATGCGGGAAGTCAACCACCTTGCTGATGATCGCGGGAATTTACAAACCCACAAGCGGAGGCATCTATTTTGACGACCGACTGGTCAACGATGTGGAACCGAAGGATCGAAATATCGGGATGGTGTTCCAGAGCTATGCCTTATACCCGCATATGACGGTTTTGGAAAATATCGCATTTCCGCTGAAACAGCAAAAGGTTCCGAAGGAAGAACGCATTGAGCGTTCCAAAAAAGCGGCCGAAATGGTGCAATTGGGCGATCTGCTGGACCGAAAGCCCAGCCAGCTTTCCGGCGGACAGCAACAGCGGGTCGCTCTGGCCCGGGCCATCGTGAAAAAGCCCAAACTGCTCCTGTTGGATGAACCGCTTTCCAACCTGGATGCCCGGTTAAAAATCGAAATGAGGGAAGAAATATCCCGGATTCAAAAGGAACTGGGCATCACGACCATCATGGTGACCCACGATCAGGAAGAAGCGATGACGATTGCCGACCGGGTTGCGGTCATGAAAGACGGCCGACTGATTCAGTACAGCACGCCCATGGAATTGTACAACCGGCCGAAGAATTACTTTGTGGCCCAGTTTGTGGGAACGCCTCCGATGAATTTTCTTTCGGGAAAATTGGTGGAAATGGACGGGAAACACTTCATCCAAATAAATGACAAAGTTCACCCGCTGAACGGCCTGGCTGTCAAATCGAACGGAAAGATGCAGGATGTGCTTGTGGGGATTCGTCCCCACGACCTGAAACTGGGCACGGACGGAGACATCACGATCGAAGGAGTCGTGAACCTGGTGGAACCGGTCGGACATTCCCTGATGGTAAATGTGAAAGTCGGCACCGACCAGATCCGCTTTTTTGCCGAACCGGCCCAGCAGATGGAGCGCGGCGGCAAAATCGAATTGTCCGCCCCCATCCCTTCGATTCACCTCTTTGATCCGAACACCGGAGAAAGTCTGAGGAAACAGGAATTCAACGAGGACCAGTTCGATGAATTTGCCGTCAGCTCTTAAAGGGAAGATGCGGCAAGAAGTGCGATCAACAGTCCTATCGCGCAGTTAAGGAGTCCCCGTCGCATCTCCGGCGGTTCGCGGCGCCCCATACATACGGGAGCGAAAATCATTGAAGTGGATGTAAACGCAAAGACGGGATTTCGCTTCGTACATAATGATCCCGCATCCACCTGCAAACAAAAGGGGGCGCTATGAACTTTAAGGCATTGGAAGGCTTTCCGGAAAGGGGGGATCGGCTGGAAAACGTTTTATCGCTCATTCAAGAGCATCAGCGGGTCATCAATTTGGAGGTGAGGGCGGATCTTTCCGTTGAACCCATGATCTAAACACGGAATGCGCAATGATGGGATCATTTCCGGCTGTGAAAAGGAAGAAGCGGCTCACGTCACAGGTTCCGCTCAACGCCAGCGCAAACCGAGGATAGTGCTGCGGAATACATCGTCACCACCCATTGCAGGGAATCTCTCGCGGAATACGCTTCCCCGAGATGTTCGCCCGTTCCGGTTTGGACGGTTGATGCCTCATGAAATGAAGCAATTTTCGGACCTGGTCGTCTATTCCATCACCTCCGAGGAGTTCAGACCCCTGGTCCGTATGAGAAACCACCGAAAATAAGGCATCATGGGGTGGAATTTGTTTTGATCGATTCGTTTTTATACGAATATCTGAGAGGAAATAAGAAGTTGATCAGATATATGAACGAGGGCAAACTTTCCCGATCCGACTTTTATCCGTTGGCGATCGCCCAGCTTGAACTGTTGAAACAGGCCGATCCGAAGAATCCATCCTATGTGTCATGCCAAGCCGAATTCTACCATTTGGACGGACATCTGCGCCGGGCGGGAGAGCTGTATCGTCAGGTATTGGAAATGGAGCCGCCGATGGAGCTGAAAGAAAAGGAAAAGCGATGGATACAGAAATTTTGCCCCCTTCTCCTGACCACTTCAAAGGAATGTTTTCCGCTCCGGGATGTGGTTGCAATTCATCACCCGACCTCCCCTTTGATCGGTTACCACTTATTTTGGGAAGATGATTACGATTTTCCGGATGACTGTGAACCGAGCGATCATGAAGCGATCTGGATCCAATATGATCCCGAAAGGGAAGAGGTCGTGAAGGTGATGTGCTGGTTCCACTCCCGGATCATCGAATCGGAATTTGCCGTGAAAGAAGCGCACAACAACCGCCAACGGGCCATCATCCGGGTTGAGTGGGGAAAACACGGGTCCCTTCTTTGCGGTTGGGAAAGCATGCGCGATCCGTTGACGGGAATTCCTTTACGAAAGTGGCTGAGGAAAAACTATGAACAAGTGAAATCGGGAGGGCGGATGCCCGCCCACCCCTTGAAGAAATTCTGGCCGGCCGGATTTGACGGAACATTTGAAGAATATACGGATTTTTCGGTTCCGGTTGATCCCCGGGAATGGCTGCGGGAAAAGCCTCTCATGTTTAAAACCCAATGGGCGAATGCGGCACTGTTTACGCAAGCCTTGCATTACAATTTTCATCCCAAAATGGAATGGCCGAACCGCGCCCACAGGGCCCTTCGCGGATCATAATAAGCACGGATCGAAAAAAGGAATGGGCTTCCGCCGGCCTGCGGGCCCGGGGACCCGGTTTGGTCCGTTGCGGGGAAATCTCCCTCGGCGGGAAGCCGACCTCATGCGGCTCCGGCGAAAAAACGCGGTGTGTAAGCGGACTTTGAAGATTCCTCATTCCGGGCACGGCAAAAATGCGGCCAAAACCATCCGGCGGGAAAACGCTTTTCCCCCGGCGGATATGATCGGTTGGCATCCGCCCGAACGCGTATCTTCTTCACGCCAACGATGCGGAAAAGGACCAAAGGATTTCCGACCGACGCCCACCGGGCTGATTCCGGGGCAAGGAGTCATCCCTCCCGGGAGATGCTCCCACACCGCTTGAAATCGGCTGCACCGGTCCGGTCGGCGTCAAACCCCCGCCCCGAGCATTGAAAACACCGAGCAGAGGGGAAAACAACCCCTCGCCCATACTGGTCAAGCCCCAAAAATGTAGACACGTAAAAACACCCGGCTTATGCGGCGTGCTGACGCCTGTATTCTACAGGCGTCAGCTTGTTTAATTTCAGTTGAAGCCGCTCCTCGTTGTAAAAACGAATATACCTTTGAATTAGGATTTGAGCCTGCTCAGTATCTTGGATATGATGGTGTTGGAGAGCTTCTGTCTTTAAGTGGGAGAAGAAGCTCTCGATTGGGGCATTGTCCAAGCAATTGCCTCTTCTTGACATGCTGGATCTGAGGCCAAACTGAGCTAGCATGTGATGGTAGTCATGGGACGTGTACTGGAAACCACGGTCACTGTGAAGGATGGTTCCAGACACGTCCGC